>NZ_LZJB01000520.1:0-3486 GCF_001666895.1 Mycobacterium sp. E3298 | reverse complement strand
GACCGCGCAGGTGCCGCCCATCGACCATCCGGCGACGCCCCAGTTGGCTCGATCGGCGCTGACGGCGAAGTTCGACACCATGAACGGCACGACGTCCTTGGTCAGGTGGTCGGCGGCGTTGCCGCGGCTGCCGTTGACGCACTCGGTGTCGTTGTCGAACGAGCCGGTGGGGTCGACGAACACCAGTACGGGGGAGAAGCCGCGATGCGCGGCGGCGAAGTTGTCGATGGCGGTGAAGGCGCCGCCTGGGCCCAGCCAGTCGGCCGGGGTGTTGAAGGCGGAACTGATCATCATGACCGCCGGCAAGCGGGGTGGCGGATTGCTGTTGAACCATGCGGGCGGCAGGTAGACCAATTCCCGGCGGTGGCGGAAATGGGAGGCGTTGTCGTCGATGTCGACCGGCACCACCACGCCCTTGCTCGGCCTGGTCCCGGCGACCTGCATTTCGGTCACGCGCAGGCGGTCGATCTGGTCGGGCAACGGCACCGAGGTCAGCTGGTTCCACGCGGCGAGCGCCGTCGGGAAGTAACCCACCCAGCTGTTGAGGGCCAAACTCGCGCACAGCGCGCACAGGGGGATGGACAGCACCGCCACCCCCCGCCGCCACCAGCGCGCGCCCGGCCAGCCCACCAGGAACACCGCGGCGGCCAGGCCGGTCGCCGCGATCCACAGCCACAGCGTCGTCGGCGCCGGGTCACCGGCCACGCCGAGCGACGTGATGTACCAATACGCGAGCGCGGTCGTCGCGACGGCGGCGATCACGGCCACCGGCAGCACCCGCTTGAGCCACCGCCGGGCACGCCACTGGATCGCGATGATCAGCAACAGCAGCGTCAGCGCCTGCACGGTCGGCGGGAACCAGCCATGCAGCAAGGACAGTCGTCCGAAGAATTGGTCCAACGGTCGTTGCCTTTGCTGAGTCGATCGCTGCGCGGGGGCGGACCCGTGGTCTTTTCGAACGCGGTGGGTCGGGAACAACTATCCCACACCCGTCCCACCGGCCCGCCCGCCGTCGCGGCGTGTGAGGGTGGCCGTTAGGAGGCTGTGACGCTGGTGAAAGTGCGCAGCCGCAGGCTGTTGGCGACCACGAAAACGCTGGAAAACGCCATCGCGGCGCCCGCGAGCATCGGGTTGAGGGCGCCGAGCGCGGCGAGTGGGATCGCGGCGATGTTGTAGCCGAAGGCCCAGAACAGGTTGGCCTTGATGGTGGTCAGCGTCCGCCGGGACAGCCGGATCGCGTCGACGGCGGCGCGGAGGTCACCTCGGGTGACGGTGAGGTCGGCGGCTTGGATGGCGACGTCGGTGCCGGTGCCCATGGCCACCCCGAGATCGGCGGTCGCCAGGGCCGCGGCGTCGTTGACGCCGTCGCCGACCATCGCGACGACCTTGCCTTCGGCCTGCAACCGCTTGATCGCGGCGACCTTGTCGGCGGGCATCATTTCGGCGATCACCTGCGCGATGCCCACCTCGTCGGCGATGCGCTCCGCCACGCCCCGGTTGTCGCCGGTCATCAGGATCGGTGTCAGGCCCAGCCCCTTGAACCGCCGAACCGCTTCCGCGCTCGTCGGTTTGACCGTGTCGGCGACGATCAGGACCCCGCGGGCCCGGCCGTCCCAGCCGACGACGACCGCGGTCTTGCCCTCGGCCTCGGCGCGGTCCTTGATCGCCGACAGCTCGTCGCTCAGCGGCTGGCCGCAATCGGCCAGCAGGCTGGCGCGCCCCAGGACGACGGCGTGGCCGTCGACGATGCCCCGCACGCCGTTGCCCTCGGAACTGGTGAATCCCTCGGCCGCGGGCAGCCGGCCCAGCTCGGCCTTGGCGGCCTTGGCGATGGCCCGGGCGATGGGATGCTCGGAGGCATCCTCGAGCGCCCCGGCGTAGCGCAGCAGTGCCGCGCGGTCGGTCCGGTCGGCGCCGACCACGTCGAGGAGGGTCATCTTCCCGGTGGTGACGGTGCCCGTCTTGTCAAGCACGATCGTGTCGACGCGGCGGGTGGATTCCAGGACTTCCGGCCCTTTGATCAGCACGCCGAGCTGGGCCGCGCGGCCGGTTCCGACCAGCAGGGCCGTCGGGGTCGCCAGCCCGAGCGCGCACGGGCAGGCGATGATCAGCACCGCGACGGCCGCGGTCAGCGCCGCGGTGGCCGGGAACCCGAGCGCGAGCCATGCGCCGAGCGTCGCGAGGGCGATGCCGATGACCACCGGGACGAACACACTGGAGATGCGGTCGGCGAGCCGCTGGACCTCGGCCTTGCCCGACTGCGCCTCCTCGACCAGCTTGGCCATGTGCGCCAGCTGCGTGTCGTCGCCGACGCGGGTGGCGCGCACGACGAGGCGTCCGCCGACGTTGACGGTGGCGCCCGTGACGCCGTCGCCCGGGCCGACCTCGACGGGAACGGACTCCCCGGTGAGCATCGAGACGTCCACGGCCGAGGAGCCCGAGACCACGACGCCGTCGGTGGCGACCTTCTCCCCGGGCCGCACCACGAATTGGTCCCCGACGGTGAGGCGATCCACCGGGATCCGGGTCTCGCCGCCGCCCCGCAGCACGGCGACGTCCTTGGCGCCGAGCTCGAGCAGGGTGCGCAGCGCGGCGCCCGCCGTCCGCTTGGACCGCTTCTCGAAGTACCGTCCTGCCAGCACGAACAGGGTCACACCCGCGGCGACTTCGAGGTAGATGTTGCCCGCACCGTCGGAGGGCCGGATGGTCGGTTCGAACCGGTCGTGCGTCCCCGGTGCCCCGGCCGTCCCCAGGAACAGTGCGTACAGCGACCACAGGAAGGCCGACAGGGTGCCGATCGAGACGAGGGTGTCCATCGTGGCGGCACCGTGCCGGAGATTGGCCCAGGCGGCGGCGTGGAAGGGACGGCCACCCCACACCACGACCGGCGCGGCCAGCACCAGCGACGCCCACTGCCAGTAGCGGAATTGCAGGGCGGGGATCATCGCCATGGCGATCACCGGGGTGGCGAGCACGAGCGACGTGATGAGGCGAGTGCGAAGCGCCGCCAGATCGGCGCCGGCGCGCTTCCCGGGGGCCGGTTCCTCCCGGCGCTGCGGCAGGGCGGCGGTGTATCCGGCCTGCTCGACGGCGGCGATCAGCAGCTGCGGGTCGTACCCCGAGGGAACGGTCAGGGCCGCCTTTTCGGTCGCGTAGTTGACGGTGGCGGCGACGCCGGCGAGCCGGTTCAGCTTCTTCTCGATCCGGGCGGCGCACGACGCGCACGTCATCCCCGCGATCTCGAGCTCGATATGGCTCACCGGCACTGCGCTCATGCCACCAAGACGGCCTCGTAGCCGGCCTCGTCGACCGCGCTGAGGACGGCGTCCGCGTCGATGGGAGAAGAACTCGTGATGACCAGCCTGCCGGTGTCGGCGCTGACATCCACGCGCTCCACGCCAGGGAGGCGGCCGACCTCGTCCCGCACGGCCGACTCGCAGTGGCCGCAGCTCATCCCGTCGACCCGGTATTCGCTGGTGACCATGG
>NZ_LZJB01000519.1:0-728 GCF_001666895.1 Mycobacterium sp. E3298 | reverse complement strand
CCGCCGCATAGCCATACATCGCCGCCGCATCCTGGGCCCACATCTCCATGTACTGCGCCTCGGTCGCCATGATCGCCGGCGTGTTCTGCCCGAAGAAATTCGTCGCGGCCAACGTCGCGCAAAAGGCGGCCACCACCGCCACGACGACGACCACCGCGCCAGTCAAGGCAGCAGCGACCGCCGCGACGACGAACAACCCGATGAGCCGCAATCACCGGCGGCGGCACCGTCATCGCAAACGCCGCCTCAAACGCCGCCGCAGCCGCCCGACCCTGACTGGCCGTGTCCTCGGCCAACCCCGCCACCGCAGAAAGCCAACTCACAAACGGCCACCACCGCCACGACGACGACCACCGCGCCAGTCAAGGCAGCAGCGACCGCCGCGACGACGAACAACCCGATGAGCGAGCTGTGGTTCCTGTTGACCGGCCAGACCGCCTTCCCCACCAACCTGGGGGCGGCCGTCAACGGCTACAGCCCGTTCGCCAGCCTGTTCTATAACACCGAGGGTCTGCCGTACTTCAGTACCGGTATGGCCAACACCTTCACCCAGATCTCCAAGACGGTGGGGTTGATCGGTGGTGCGGCTCCGGCGGCAGCCAAGGCGCTGCCCGGTCTGGGTGGGCTCGGTGGTCTGCTCGGCGGCGGTGCCGGAGCGGTGCACCCGGCCGCGGCCATCGGCGGGGCGGCCTCCATCGGTGGCAAGTTGTCGGTGCCGGTGGCCTGGA
>NZ_LZJB01000518.1:0-11981 GCF_001666895.1 Mycobacterium sp. E3298 | reverse complement strand
CGGCCAGCACCTCCTCCACCGCAGTGACCGGGGCGCGAAATCGGCTGGCATCGCTGTATTCCGGCGCGGGGAGGGCTCGCGTGTCGAGTTTGCCGTTGACCGTCAGCGGCAACGCAGCCATCACCACGACCGCGGACGGCACCATGAAGCCGGGCAGCCGACCGGCCAGCGCGGCGCGCGCGTCGGCCGCGTCGATCGTGCCGGTGACGTAGCCGACCAGGCGCGGGGCGCCGGGTTGGTCTTCGCGGGTGATCACCGCGGCCTGATCCACACCGTCCAGCGCGGCCAATGCGGCGCGGACTTCGCCGAGTTCTATGCGGTATCCACGAATTTTGACCTGCTCGTCGGCGCGGCCCACATAGTGCAGTTGCCCGCTCGTGTCCCAGCGCACCAGATCCCCGGTGCGGTACATGCGCCCTCCGGGCGACCCGAACGGGCAGGCGACAAACCGCGACGCGGATAGGCCGGCCCGCCGCCAATACCCGACGGCCACGCCGCGGCCCGCGATATACAGCTCGCCAACGACATCGGCGGGAACCGGACGTAACCATTCGTCGAGGACGAACGCCGCCGCCCCGGACACCGGCGCGCCGATCGGCGGCACGCCCGAGTCCGGCGTCAACGGCGCACTTCTGGTCGCGCACACGGTGGTCTCGGTCGGGCCGTAGCCGTTGACCATAAGCCGTCCCGGTGCCCATCGATCCACGACCTCGGCCGGACACGCTTCGCCGGCCACCAGTAGCGTTGTCGCTCCCAAGTTTTCGGCGGGTAGCGCTGCCAGGGCCGAGGGGGTTTGGCTCAGCATCTCTACCCGCTCGTCGATGAGCAACGCGCGGAAGTCGTCGGGCGAGCCGGCCACCCCTTCGGGCACCACCACCAGCCGGCCCCCGAACAGCAACGCACTCCAGATCTCTTCGACAGAGGCGTCGAAGGCCAACGAATGCCACTGCGCCCAAACCAGTCCGGAAGGGTTGAGCGATCGCAGGAGCTGAGTCACGTTGTGGTGGGTGACGGCGACGCCCTTCGGAACACCGGTGGTCCCGGAGGTGTAGATGAGGTAGGCAATGTCGTCGGGTGCGGGCGGAGGCAATGCGGCACCGGGTTGAGTGGCTACGTCGGGGTGCGCGATGTCGACGACGGTCGGCTCGCATCCGTCGAGCCGCGGCCGCAGTTCCGCAGTCGTCACGACGGCGATCGGGGTGGCGTCGGTGAGCATGAACTCGATCCGCGCATCAGGCAGACCCGGATCGATCGGCAGATACGCCGCCCCGGTCTTGAGCACCGCGAGCATCGCGATGACGGCGTCGGGCGAACGGGCGAGCAGCAGAGCCACACGTTGCCCGCGGCCCGCGCCCCGACCGATCAGGAAACGGGCCAGTCGATTAGCGGCCTCGTCGAGTTCCCGGTAGGTCATCGAACGGCCTTCGAAGGTCAACGCCACCGCCGCCGGCGCTCGCGAAACCTGATCGACGAACAGCTCCGGAATCGACGCGGGCTCGGGTGCCCGCTGGGTCAGCACCGCCCGGTTGCCCCACCCATCAAGCCGCGCGTGTTCGTCGGCGCCCCATGGGTCGATCGACAGCAGCCGACGTTCGGGGTCGCCGGCCATCGCGGCCAGCACCCGCAGCAACCGTTCGGCCAGGTCTGCGACGGCGAAGCCCGCAAACAGCTCCCCGGCACCCTCGGTGCCGAACAGCAGTTGGTCACCGGCTGCGGAGAAGAACAACCCGAAGCCATCGGCGAGACCGGAATTGGTGTATGACGCCGAGGCCGCCACGCCGCCGAAGTCCAAGGCGAGCACAGCGGGAAGGAAGTTGACGCTCACCCGCTGGGCGAACTGCCGGGGGTCGCCGGAGCGTGCCTTGCGTTCCAGTGCCCGCACGGGAAAGCGCTGATGTTGCAACGCTTCACGTATTCGCGCATCGACGTGGCGGCAGAAGTCACCCACCGTGGCATCCGGCGAGAGTTTCAAAACCAGCGGAACGACGCCGGAGACCATGCCGGGAAGCGTCTTCGATTCCGGGGTGACCCGCCTGCTCACCGGGAAGTCGAGCACCACCTCCGAACCGTTGTGACTCCAGGCTCGCACCAACAGGGCGCACGCGGCGGTGATGACCGATGACCGCGGCATTTCCCAGGCGTGGGACAACTCTTCGACTCGGCGAATGACCGCGGGATCCAGCTGGACCGGCGCCGAGGAACGATATGGACCGCGCTCACCGGCACCCCGCCGCAACCACCGATCCGGTCCGTCGCCGGATGGCAGATTCTTCGACCAGTACGCCTGATCCTCGAGGTAGTCTGCCGACGCTTCGTACTCCGATTCGCATGCGACCAGGTCCGCCAGCGAGCCGAAGAATGGGGACGGCATGGGCGCGCCCGCGATGACTGCGGAGTAGATGGTCGCGATCCGATGGCCGACGAGGGCAATGCCCGACGCGTCGGCGACGATGTGGTGACAGCAAGTGAACCAATAGAATTCGTTGACGCCCGTCTGGAAGAGCGCGAACCTGAACAGCGGTCCGGTGAAGGGCATGGGCGTGCGCTGAATCGACGCCGCGATCTCCTGGGCCTTCCGCACGGGATGATCCGAGCCGCGCAGGTCGTGGAAGGCGAGGTCAACCTCCGGGTCGTCAATCGACTGCTGCATGACCTGGCCGTCATCCGAAAAGAATGACGTCCGAACGGGTTCGGCCTCCCGAAGCGCCCGGCGGATCGCCCACTCGAGGGGCTTGCGCTCCACGCGTCCTTCGATTTTGACGAAGAGGCCAAGTTGCCAATCGGTGCGGGACCGGCCCGTTTCCTGTGCTAGCCAGATGTCGAGCTGTCCCCGTGTCAAGGGGAGCGCGCGCTCGTCAAATTGCATCCATCACCCCCCGGAATCAGGCGACTTCCGCGGGTGCCAGTTTTTCGCACAACAGCCCCGCCAGACCACGGATCGTGATGGTCGAGATGTCGGCGGACGGGATGCGAACCCCCGTTTCGGTTTCGATGCGAGTACGTAGTTCGAGCGCACCGAGTGAGTCGAGGCCGTATCCGGACAGCGGCCGATCCGGATCCACGCTGCGACGCAGAATCAAGCTGACTTGATCGGAGATCAGTCGCCGCAGCGAGGCCGGCCACTCGTCCATGGGCAGCTCGTTGAGCTCGGCGCGGAGTTTGCTTGTGCCCGTTGCGTCGCCGACGGGGCGAAACGCCTCGGTGAACGGGCTGCGCTCGGTCAACAGCTTCAACCACGGTGCGCCCGTGATCGGCGCGTAGCCGGTGTAGGCGCGGTCGTGACGCAGCAGCGCATCGAACGCGTACGCGCCCTCCTCGGGCCCGATCGCCATGCCCGAGCTGTCCGCCAGGGCGGTGGCGCGCCCGATCCGGGCCCAGGGACCCCAGCCGATGGTGATAGCCGGCAGGCCCTGAGCCCGCATCCAGTGGGTGAAGGCGTCCAGCCAGCTGTTGGCCGCGGCGTAGGCGCCCTGGCCGGGAGAGCCCACCAGGGCGGCGGCCGACGAAAACGAGCAATACCAGTCCAACGGCTGGTCGAGCGTGGCGGTGTGGAGGTGCCACGCGCCGTGAACCTTTGGGCTCCAATCCCGCTCGACGAGTTCTGCGGTGATGTTGACCAGGGTGGCGTCGTCTACCACCGCGGCCGCGTGCAGCACACCCCGCACCGGGAGGCCGGTGGCGGTCGCGGTGGCAACCAATCGGCGCGCGGTGCCGGGTTCCGCGACGTCACCGCACTCCACCGTGACGTCGGCGCCGCTTGCCCTGATGCGCTCGACCGTTTCGATGGCATCGGGCGTCGGCTGCGAACGTGAACACAGCACGATGCGCCCGCAGCCCGCCGCCGCCATCTTCTCCGCCAAGAACAGACCAAGGCCCCCGAGGCCCCCAGTGATGAGGTAGGCGCCGTCGCGGCGGAAGACCCGGGCCTGCGCCGGCGGCACCGGCACACGTCGGACACCGCTTCTCGGTATGTCGAACACGACGTTGCCGGTCTGTCCGCCGCCCGCCATGAGACGAATCGCGGTGTCCGCGTCCGCAAGCGAGTAGTGCGTGGTGTCGGGCATCGGTAGGGCGCCGTCGGCGATCAACCGGTACACAGTGCTCAGCAGGGTGCGCACGCGATCCGGTTCGCTCGCCGACAGCAGCGCCATGTCCACGGTGTGGAATGCGATATTGTTTGCGGGGATTGGTCCCAGCCGGGCCTCCCGATGGCTGATGTCGATGAATCGGCCACCCGGCGCCAGCAATTCGAGCCCGGACCGTTGGGTGACGCCGGAGCCCGAGTTGACCACGATGTCCAAGCCGTGGCCGCCGGTGTCGCGACGGATCAGGTCGGCGAAGTCCGTGCTGTGCGAGTCGTAGACGTATCCGATCCCGCTGTCCCGCAGAAGTTGTCGGTGCGTCTCGTTGTCGGCGGTGGCGAATATGTCGGCACCCGCCGCGCGAGCCATCTCAATCGCCGCTTGCCCTACCCCTCCTGCCGCGGAGTGGATCAAGACGCGATCATCGGCCTTGACGTGGGCCAGCTCATGCAAGGCGTGATACGCGGTGGTGTGCGTGGTGGACGCCGCGGCGGCCTGGCCGTCGGAAAGCCCCGCCGGCAGGGCGACCGCCAGTCGCGCATCGCACGTGACGAAGGAACCCCAAGAGCCGCCGCCGCACAACCCTCCGACTCGATCGCCGACCGTATGGTCCGCGACGCCTGCTCCGACCGCCGTCACCGTCCCGGCGAAATCGGTGCCCAGGCCCCGGAGCGTGTCCTGGCCCAGCGCGGCCAGCACGTCGGGGTCGGTGAGGCCGGCGGCGCTGACCGCGATCTCGATTTCCCCGGGTCCCGGTGAACGCCGTTCGTGGAGAACGAGTTCCATCGACTCAAGGTCACCGGGTATACGGACCTGCAGGCGAATCCCGTCACGCCCCGGGTCGGCGATGGTGGTTCGTCGCTCTTCTGGGCACAGCGGAGTGGGGGACAACCGCGCGACATACCAGGTGTCCTGGCGCCACGCGGTCTCGTCCTCCTCGGAGCCGCCGAGCAGTTGCCGGGCCAGCTGCTCGGGGTCGGTGCTTTGGTCCATATCGATCTGGGTGACCCGCAGGTGCGGATTCTCGGTGCCGATCACCCGCACCAAACCCCGCAGCCCAGCCTGCTCCAGGTCCGGCACGTCGCCGGCGACCACGGCCTGGGCGCTGCGGGTAACGACATAGAGCCGCGGAAGTTCGCCCGGGAAGTCCGGCAGATCGCGGGTGACGCGAATCAGATGTTGCACGGACTCACAACCCAGGCGGGGGGATTGGTCCGCGGCGCCGCCGTTTCCGGATCCCGTCAGGACCACCATTCCGCTGAATCCGCCCGCACGCAGATGGTCTCGAAGCTGTTGCGCCGTCGCGTCGTGGTCGGCGTGCGGTGGCCAGCACATCGTGATGCACTGCGCACCAGATGCTTTCAGCGCGTCGGTCAACGCGGCGCCCAAGTCACCGGCGGTGGTGATCAGCAGCCACGTTCCGGCGGCGGCATACTGGGCGTCAGGTAGCTCCCGGTGCCGCCAGTCGATCGTCAGCAGCCGTTGGGCCAGCAGCCGGTCGGCGTGGCCGTTGTCGGTTGCCTCGGTGCCCAGTCGCAGCCCCCGCACCGAGAGAAGGGTCGTTCCATGCTCATCGAGGATGTCGAGATCGGCCTCGACGCCAGCCGTATCCGCCTTGGTCACCCGGGTGTAGCAGTAGCGGGCGCCGCGCGCGGCGCCGTCGAGGCGGAGTGCTCGGATCCCCAATGGCAACGCCAGCGCATCGTCGTCGAGGTCACGCACCAGCGGGTGAGCGGCGATGGACTGGAAGCACGCATCCAGTAGCGCCGGGTGGAACCCGTAAGCATCTTGCTGCGAACGGATTTCACCGGGCAGTGCGACCTCGGCGAGGACCGTATCGGGAGACTCGTCGCCGGTACGCAAGGCGACCAGCCCGCTGAACGCCCGGCCATACTGAACACCCCGCCGGTCCAGGCGGCGGCGCACCTCGGCGCCGTCCTCGCGGTGCGGGTGGGCGGCCAGCAGCGCGGACGTGTTCCGCGCGGGCGCCTGCTGCCCCGTCGCGGCGCGAAGGACCGCCGTCGCGTGCCTCCCCTGTTGCTCGGTCTCCACCACGAACTCAGCGGCATTCGGTGACGACGCCGCCGCCCAGGTACTGACCGTGGTCTGCTGATCCAGCAGCAGCGCCCGGTCGAAGCGCAGATCATGGACCTCGGCGCCGTCGCCGAGCATGACGCGCGCGGCGCTCAGCGCCATCTCGCAGTACGCCGCCGCCGGCAGGACCGGAACATTCCGGATTCGGTGATCACCCAGCCAGGGCTGGGTGGAGGTTCCCGCCTCGGCCTGCCAGACGTGGCGTTCCGGTTCTTCCAACAAACGCACGTGGGCACCCAACAGTGGATGGACCGAAATGCTGCGACCGTGCGTCGGCGATCCGTGATCACCGCGGCGCAACAACAGGGGCCGGTGGGCCCAGGTCGGCAGCGGCGCGTCCACCAGCCGGCCATCGGGGTAGAGCAACGAGAAGTCCACCGCGGCACCCGCGCTGTGCAGGTCGGCTACGAAACTGCCCAGCCCGGATGGCAGCGCTTGGCCGCGGCGCATGACGGCCAGGGCGGCCAGCGGCATGTCGAGACTGCGGGCGGTCTGCTCGATCGCATGGGTGAGCAGCGGGTGCGGCGCCAGTTCCGCGAAGACCCGGTAACCCTCTTCCAGGGCGGCCCGTACCGCCGGTGCAAACCGCACCATCTGGCGGAGGTTTTGCACCCAGTAGTCGGCATCGCACACCGGCCGCTCACGCGCGTCGTACAGGGTGGCCGAGTAGAAGGGGATATCCGGCGGCATCGGACGGAGGTCGGTGAGTGCGTCCGCCAGGTCGTCGAGGATCGGATCGACCTGCGGGGAGTGTGACGCAACGTCGACGGCGATCTCGCGGGCCAGCACATCTTGCAGCTCCCAGGCCGCGACCAGATCGCGAACGGTTTGGGTGGCGCCGCCGATCACCGTGGACTGCGGCGAGGCGACCACCGCCACCACCGCGTCGTCGACGCCGCGGGTGATGAACTCCGAAAGCACCTGCTGTGCAGGCAGTTCCACCGACGCCATCGCGCCGGATCCGGCGATGCCGGACATCAGCCGCGAGCGCCGGCAAATGACGCGCACCCCGTCGTCCAGCGATAGGGCTCCGGCGACGACGGCCGCGGCGACCTCACCGAGGGAATGTCCGATCACCGCGCCCGGGCGCGCCCCGTACGAGCGCAAGGTGGCGGCGAGCGCGACCTGCATGGCGAACAGGGTCGGTTGTATCCGGTCGATACCGGTCACGGTCTGCGCCGCGGTCATCGCCTCGGTCACCGAAAACCCGGCCTCGTGCGCGATCAACGGCTCGGCCTCGGCGACGGTTGCGGCGAAAACCGGTTCGGTGGCCAGCAATTCGGCGCCCATCTGGGCCCACTGCGATCCCTGGCCGGAGAACACCCACACCGGCCCCCTGTCGTCGTGCCCGATCGCGGCCGGGCACGGACCGTCGCCGGCGGCTACATCTCGCAGGGCCGCAATCAGTTCCGGACGGTTGCCCGCAATGACGGCGCTACGTACCGGGCGGTGCGCGCGCCGGCGCGCCAGGGTGTACGCCAGATCCGGTAATTGCACATCCTCATGTGCCGCCACCCAGTCGGCCAGCCTGCCCGCGGTGCGGCGCAGCTCGTCGGCGGAGCTGGATGACAGCGGGAACATCAGAGAATCGGCCGGCGCCGAATCCACCGAAACAGCTTGCACTGCAGCGGGTTCAGGTGCCTGCTCGACGATCGCGTGAGCGTTGGTGCCGGATAGCCCGTACGACGACACCGCCGCCCGCCGGGGATGACCGCCGTCGCGGGGCCACGGCGAAACCGTCTGTGGCACAAAGAGTTGGGTCTTGATGGCGGCCAGCGGATCGGGCAGCTTGGTGAAATGCAGATTCCGGGGCACCACGCCGTGTTGCAGGGCAAGGATGGTTTTCATCAGGCCCAGTGCACCGGCGGCCGCCTGGGCATGGCCGAGATTGGTTTTCACCGCGCCCAGCGCGCAGGGACCCTCGATGCCATAGACCTCGGTCAGGCCGGCGTATTCGATCGGGTCGCCGATCGGCGTGCCGGTTCCGTGAGCCTCCACCATGCCGATGCTGGCGGCGTCGACGCCGGCGGCGGCCAACGCCGCCCGATACACCGCGGTCTGCGCCGCGGCCGACGGGGTGGCGATGTTGACGGTGTGGCCGTCTTGGTTGGCCGCGGTGCCGCGGATGACCGCCAGAATTCGGTCGCCGTCGCGCAGCGCGTCGCCTAATCGCTTGAGTAGCAACACGACACAGCCTTCGGAGGACGCGAATCCGTCCGCCTCGACGTCGAACGCATGACATCTCCCGGTGGGAGACAGCATGCCTTCCGCGGAGCCCGCGACGAACTTGCGCGGATCGAGGATCACGGTTGCGCCGCCCGCCAGGGCGAGGTCGCTTTCACCGTCACCGAGGCTGCGACAGGCCAGGTGCACCGCGGTCAGACCGGACGAACAAGCGGTGTCCACCGTGACCGCCGGGCCGTGCACGCCCAACGCGTACGCGATGCGGCCGGACGCCAAACTGAAGCTGCTGCCGGAGAATCCGTACGGCCCCTCCACGGCGTGCGCGTCGGCGGCCAGCAGTTGGTAGTCGCCGTGGGTCAGACCCACGAACACGCCCGTGCGCGACTCGGCCATGGTCTCTGGGGTGAGGCCGGCGTGTTCCATGGCCTCCCATGAGGTTTCCAGCAGCAGCCGGTGCTGGGGGTCGATCGCGGTGGCTTCGCGCTCGTTGATCCCGAAGAACTCGCAATCGAAACCGGCGACGTCGTCGAGGAATCCGCCCCACTTCGTCACCGAGCGGCCTGGCACTCCCGGCTGGGGGTCGTAATATTCGTCGGCGTCCCACCGGTCCGGGGGCACCTCGGTGACCAGGTCATCCCCGCGCAGCAGCGCCTCCCACAACCGTTCGGGAGAGTCGATGCCCCCCGGCAGGCGGCAGGCCATGCCGATAACAGCAGTGGAAGTGAAACCCGATGTCTCCACGGCCGTCCACCCTCTTCTTATCCGACGGGGCGGTGAGTGCGTACGAATCCTGATCGTTCGGCGGCCTCGACCATCGGCTGCGGTGCTTTGCTGAATTGACGCCCAAGCAAATGAGGGCCGGCTGTGGAGCCCGCGGTCACCCCGAGTCCGCACCCCACATCCGTGCGGGAACGCCCCGGAGTCGCGATGGGTGGAGACGTGCAGCGCGGATGGCCGCGCTTCCTGCCGGTCGACAGTTGGCTGAAATCTCGGCGAACGCCGGTCAGAAGCCGTCGCGCGCCGGTCGTCGGCCGCGACAAACAAGTTGTCGTTGTCGTTGTCGACGGATTGATCATCGGTTCTCCCACACCGCAAGTCGACATGCGTAAAACAGACCCTACAGAAGGTCACCTCCGCGCGCGCCGCGTTGAGGCAAATTCTTCTGGGTGACGAGTGAGTTAGCCCGGAGTTAAGCCGCGATTGGTCAGGCGGCCCGGGTTCGAAGCGTCGCCGTCGGGGAAGGGCCGGCTTGCGGGCCTAGCGCGCCTGGCCCTGAGAGGCCAGGAAACCCGCGACGCCGCGGACCATCGCGTCGGCGTATTTCTGCCTGCCCTCGGCCGACTCCATCAGCGCCGAGTCCGCGGGGTTCTTCATGTTGCCGCACTCGACCAGGATCGACGGGTACTGCGCCAGGTTCAGCCCGGCCAAATCCGAGCGCCCGTACAACCCGCTCTGGC
Organism: Mycobacterium sp. E3298; assembly: GCF_001666895.1. NCBI lineage: Bacteria > Bacillati > Actinomycetota > Actinomycetes > Mycobacteriales > Mycobacteriaceae > Mycobacterium > Mycobacterium sp. E3298. The sequence continues at coordinate 2,164 of NZ_LZJB01000518.1, read as the reverse complement.
CGATGTAGTTGGCGGGCGGGATGCCGGAGGCCTGCATCTGGTCGCGCATGATCCTGGCGTACTGCACCGACGGCCCGGCCTGCACCTGGTTCAGCGGCGGGGCCGAGTAGTTGACGTGGAATCCGCGGCCAGATGCGGGGCCGCCGTCGGCGTGGATGCTCAGGACCGCGTTGGGATGCAACGCGTTGGCCATGTTGGCGCGCTCGTCGACGCAGGGTCCCAGCCCGGTGTCGTTGCCGCGGGCCATCGCGGTCCGCACGCCCAGGGCGTTCAACTCCGCACGAACCCGCAGCGCCGTGTCCCAGGTGAAGGTGTGCTCCTGATAACCGCTGTTGGTCGACGTTCCGCTCGCCTGGCAGTCCTTGGTACCGCCGCGACCGGTGGGCACCTGACGGCTGATGGACGCGTCGTTGGAGCCGTTGTGGCCGGGGTCGATGAAGACAACCATGCCGGCGATGTTGGATGGGACCGCCCATGCGGCCGGGGTCGCGGTCGGGGTGATCGCCGCCGAAGCGGCAACCAGCGCACCGATGACCATCCTGATGCCGACACGCCTGCTCACTCGTAGGTCCACGGCGCAAAGGTAGCTTCGCGCGGTCTACGCTGGGTGTTTCGAATCGCCGGACACACGCAGGCGAAACCAACTCGAGACCAAGATGCGAGGGGACTGTCATGCAACCCGGAGGCGACATGTCGGCGCTGCTGGCCCAGGCGCAGCAGATGCAGCAGAAGTTGATGGAGGCCCAGCAACAGCTCGCCAACGCCGAGATACACGGGCAGGCCGGCGGTGGCTTGGTCAGGGTGACGGTGAAGGGCAGCGGCGAGGTGGTCGCGGTGCAGATCGATCCCAAGGTGGTCGACCCCGGCGACGTCGAGACGCTGCAGGACTTGATCGTCGGCGCCATGGCCGACGCCTCCACGCAGGTCACCCGGATGGCGCAGGAGCGGCTGGGGGCGCTGGCCGGCGGTTTCGGCGGGCCGCCGCCGGGACAGCCGCCGGCGCAGGCGCCGGAGCTGTAGATCGTCGAACATGTTTGAAGGACCGGTCCAGGATTTGATCGACGAGCTCGGCAAGCTGCCGGGCATCGGGCCCAAGAGCGCCCAGCGCATCGCCTTCCACCTGCTGTCGGTCGAACCGCCGGACATCGACCGGCTGACCGCGGCGCTGGGCAAGGTGCGCGACGGCGTGCGGTTCTGTGCGGTGTGCGGCAACGTCTCCGACAACGAGCGGTGCCGAATCTGTTCGGACCCTCGTCGGGACGGCTCGCTGGTGTGCGTCGTCGAGGAACCCAAGGATGTGCAGGCCGTCGAGCGCACCCGCGAATTCCGCGGCCGCTACCACGTGCTGGGCGGCGCGCTGGATCCGTTGTCCGGGGTGGGGCCCGAGCAGTTGCGGATCCGCGAACTGCTGAGCCGGATCGGGGAGCGGGTCGACGACGTCGACATCAGCGAGGTGATCATCGCCACCGACCCGAACACCGAGGGCGAGGCCACCGCCACTTACCTGGTCCGGATGCTGCGCGACATCCCGGGGCTGACCGTGACGCGGATCGCGTCCGGGCTGCCGATGGGCGGGGACCTGGAGTTCGCCGACGAACTGACGCTGGGCCGGGCGCTCGCCGGCCGCCGGGCGATGGTCTGAGACGGCTCAGGTCTTGGTCAATCGGAACGGCCGGGTGACCGTCGAGCCTGGACCGCCACACCCGTCTGACGTGGTCGTCCGGCCCTCACCGGCAAGCGACACGGCGTCGAAGCTGTAGTCGACGGTTGCCGGAACCGTTGTTCCATTCGCGCACGGTGCCTGCGTCGCGCCGCTGTGGGTCCAGCGTCCGTTCGCGAGGTCGAACTCCCAGCTGATAACGAACGTCCCGCCGTCCTGCGAGGTCGCCAGCGTGCAGTCCGACCCGCAGGGGGCGAAAAGCCACGTGGTCGTCTTGTCACTGTCGGTATAGAGCACCGTGTACCGACCGCTCGGCACCTCGGGCGTCGCGTGCGCCGGCACCGGTGTAATCAATGCGGCCGCGACTAGCAGGGCACTGCCGCCCGCCAAACCCCGCCGCCCGCTTCTCGCGATGTCATTCCGCATGTCAGCGCACCGCCAACCGCTCCCGGCGCAACAACTCCACCTCGGGCAGCTCCAGCGGCGCCAGCTCGCCCACCACCT
>NZ_LZJB01000517.1:0-2730 GCF_001666895.1 Mycobacterium sp. E3298 | reverse complement strand
CGCCGGTGCACGTCCCCGAACCGCCACAGACCGGCGGCACGGGGCCCCAGTGGCCGCCGCACCAGACTCCGCCCGGGCAGGGCTCGTCCCCGCCCCCCAGCAGTGGCACGGGTGGTTCCGGCGGTGGGCATGTGCCGCCTCCGGACACCGGTGGTTCCGGCGGTGGGCACGTGCCGCCTCCGGGTAGCGGCACGGGTGGCTCCGGCGGTGGGCACGTGCCGCCTCCGGGTAGCGGCACGGGTGGCTCCGGCGGAGGGCACGTGCCGCCCCCGGACACCGGTGGTTCCGGCGGTGGGCACGTCCCGCCCCCGGGTACCGGCCCCGGCGGCTTGGGCGGCGGGCACGCCTCGCCCCCGGGCGACGGCGGCTTGGGCGGCGGGCACCTCCCGGCCCCAGGTTCCGGCGGCGGCGGCAGTACGCCCAGCGGTCCGGGTGGGCTGTTCGGCGGCGGACCTCTCGGTGGCGGTCACGGCAGTGGCGGGCCGATCGGGGGTGGGGCCCCCGGAGGCGGCTTCGGCATCCCGGGCGGCGGCTTGGGCGGCGGCCACAGCGGGGGCGGCGGCCTCGGTGGTGGCGGCGGACTCGGTGGGGGCGGCGGCTTCGGCGGCGGCCACAGCGGTGGCGGTGGCGGCAGCTTCGGCGGTGGTGGCGCCTGGACTGCCGGGGCGACGACGTTTTGGGTGATGTCGGGGCGCTGATGCGCGTGGGGCCGGATGTCGAAGGCCAGCGCCAGCGAGAGCGCCAGGACACCGCCGACGAATACCAGGGTCGCGGCGACGACGGCCAGCACCGGCTTCCGGCTGCGCCGATCGCCCCGGTCCGCCGCGGACTCGGCTCCCCGGGCGGCCGCGTCGCCCGCTTCGGCGCTGTACGCGAGCTCGCGCCCGCCCGTCGCGGGTTGTCCTGCGTAGGGCATCGCGATCGTCGACGGCGCCCCCAGGTGGGCGTTGGCCGCCGCCAGCGAGGCGCCGCGGGCCAGCGCCATCTCGGGTTCCTCGGGGGTGGTCACCGACAGCGAGGTCGCCGACTCGAGCGCCGGCTTGATGTACGGGATGTCGACGTCCGAGCCCACCAGGAACAGCCCGTCCGGGCGCGCCCTCATCGATTCGGCGCCCGAGGCCAACGCGGCCAGCTGCGCCAGCGCCGCCCCGTCGCTGCTGGGCAGCGCATGCCGGCGCACGTCGGCGACCGAACCGTCGGCGGTGTCGACGACGGCCAGCGTCGCGGTGCTGGGCTCGACGAACAGCAGCGCGGTGCGCGCGCAGTTGGTGGCACTGCCCGCGGCCTGCGCCAGCGCCGCGGCAGCCATCACGCCGGACACCAGCATGACGTCCTCGATCTTGCGCTCCGCCAACGCATTTCGAAGCGCGGCCGCCTCGGCTTGATCCGTCCACGTCACGCCGCTCGATTTCACCCGATAGCCACCCGCGGCCGCGCTTTCCCGTGTGCCGAGAATCGCGTCGACCACGCGGTCCGCCGCGGCCACCGCCGTTGTCTGATCGGCGAGTTCAAAGCCGTCCTGGTCGACGGTCACTCCGCCGGCAGCTTCGCCTTCGACGAGCACCATGCGGACCGTCTCGGGCGCCATAGACACGCCAAGTACGACGTCCACCGCTCCTCCAAGTCGTCCAAATCGATTGCGTGTCGTGCGGGGACAGCTGTGTTCCCGCCGCGGGGCATCATCGCTTTCCAGAATTGGCCGGACGGATTTTCGACGCGATCACGGCCCCACACCCCGTCGCCACCCTAGCGCGCGAAGTTGGACGCGTCCGGCAGCCGCGAAGCGCTATTTGTGCCCGCCGCCGCCGCATCCGTCCCGGTCGTCCCGCCGCCGCCGGCATCGCCCCAACCCGGACCCGGCCCGTCCCACAGCGATCAGTGGGACGACTGGCTGCATCGGCACCTGGGCGGCCACGGCATCCCTGTCCCCTAGCCCGCCCGCCGGGTGCCGAACACGCGTAAAATCGGGACACTAGGGGAAAACACGGTGGGGACTAAGTGACCTCTGGCGTTTTCGCGGGGTGCGGCGGCCACGTTCTCATCATCAGCGCTAGCAATCGAACGATGGAGGAGCTTTGGACACGGTACTTGGCGTGTCGATGGCGCCGACGGCAGTCCGAATGGTGCTGGTCGAAGGCCAGAATGGCGAAGGCGCCACCGTCGACGAAGACAATTTCGACGTTCCGCCCGAAGACGACGCGGCAACGCTCAGCGCGGCCAACCAGGTAGTCTCCGCGATCCTGGGCACCCGTCAGGGCGCGGCCGAGGGCGGCTACCAATTGGCATCGACCGGCGTCACATTCACGGACCCGATCGAGGCCGCCGCACTGCGGGACGCACTGGCCGCCCACAAGGTGGAGAACGTGATGTTGGTCTCGGCCTTCCTGGCCGCGGCCGCCCTCGCGCAAGCGGTGGGCAGCCAGACCAACTACTCGCAAACTGCCCTGCTGTACATCGAGCCGGACACCGCCACTCTGGCGGTCGTCAACAGCGCCGACGGGTCGATCGCCGACGTCCAGCGCCAGCCGCTGCCGGCCGACGACGAGGCCGCGGTGGCCCAGCTGGCCAGCATGGTGTCGCACGCGGAGACGCTGGAGACACGGCCGGACGGCGTGTTCGTCGTCGGCTCGGGCATCGACATCCCGCTGATCAAGCCCGCGCTGGAGGCGGCCACCTCACTGCCCTTGTCGGCGCCCGAGGAGCCCGAAACGGCGCTGGCCCGCGGGGCGG
>NZ_LZJB01000516.1:0-625 GCF_001666895.1 Mycobacterium sp. E3298 | reverse complement strand
TGGTGCGGCGGCTCTGGGACAGCTGGGAAGACGACGCCGTCATCCGTGACGTGGCCACCGCGCGTTACATCGACCGCGACAAGCTGCACTACATCGACTTCGCCGGCAAATACTTCTCGGTCAAAGGCCCGTCCATCACCCCGCGGCCGCCGCAGGGCCAGCCAGTGGTGCTGGCGCTGGCGCACGCGACGCGCGCCTACGATTTCGCCGCCGCAGGCTCCGACGTCGTGCTGATCACCCCGCACGACGACGACTCGCTGCGCTCGATCTTGCACGAAGTCGCCCAAGCGGAGCGCTCGGCGGGGCGTGCGCTGAAGGTGTACGCCGATCTCGTCGTCTCGCTGGGGGAAGACCCATTGACGCCCCCCGCCGCCATCTCCTCCGACGCGCACGTGTTCGCCGGCAGCGCAAGCGATTTGGCCGATCTGCTCCTGCGCTGGCGGGACGCCGGCGTCGACGGGGTGCGACTGCGGCCCGCGGTCAACGCGATCGACCTGCCCGCGATCGTCGATGAGCTGGTGCCGCTGCTCCAGCGTGCCGGAGTGTTCCGCACCCCGTCGACGCCGGCGTCCCGCCAGCGCAGGAGCAGATCGGCCAAATCGCTTGCGCTGCCGGCGAACACGTG
>NZ_LZJB01000515.1:0-8192 GCF_001666895.1 Mycobacterium sp. E3298 | reverse complement strand
CCGCCCGATGCTCGTCAGTCACCGAAACCCCATGAGACCGCAGAGAAAGGAAGCACCATGAGTATGTTGGACGCCCACATCCCGCAGTTGGTGGCCGCGCAGTCGGCCTTCAGTGCCAAGGCGGCGTTGATGCGCAGCACCATCAGTCAGGCCGAGCAGGAGGCCATGTCGGCACAGGCGTTCCACCAGGGCGAGTCCTCGGCCGCGTTCCAGGCCGCGCACGCCCGCTTCGTCGAGGCAGCCGCGCGGGTCAACACCCTGCTCGACATCGCCCAGGCCAACCTCGGCGACGCCGCGGGAACCTACGTCGCCGCCGACGCCGCCGCGGCGTCCGGCTACAACGCCTTCTGATCGAGCTTCAGCCGCCAACAACCGCGAAAGGACTTCTCATGTCCCAAATCATGTACAACTACCCGGCGATGTTGAGCCACGCCGCCGACATGGCCGGCTACGCCGGCACGCTGCAGGGGCTGGGTTCGGACATCGCCAGCGAGCAGGCCACGCTGTCCAACGCCTGGCAGGGCGACACCGGTATGACCTACCAGGCCTGGCAGGCCCAGTGGAACCAGGCGATGGAAAGCCTCGTGCGGGCCTACCAGTCGATGGCCAGCACCCACGAGGCCAACACCACGTCCATGCTCGCCCGGGACCAGGCCGAAGCCGCCAAGTGGGGCGGTTAGTTCCTGTCAGATGAGTGCTGAGCCCAACGCCGTCGAGCTGACGGTCGATCACGCCTGGTTCATAGCGGAAACCATTGGGGCGGGTAGCTTCCCGTGGGTGCTGGCGATCACCTCGCCCTACACCGATGCCACGCAACGCCAGGCGTTCCTCGACCGTCAGCGAGCCGAGCTGACCCGGATGGGTCTGGTATCGGAGGGCGGCACCATCAATCCGACGGTGGCCGACTGGATCAGGGTGGTGTGCTTCCCGGAGCGGTGGCTCGACCTGCGCTACGTGGGGCCCGCCAAGGACACCGGCACCGGCGAATTGCTGCGCGGCATCGTGGCTCAGCGTCCCGCGACCAGCGTCAAGACCGTCGTCGCGCTGCGCAGCGCGCAGCTGATCACGTTCACCGCCATGGACATCGACGACCCGCGCGCGCTGGTTCCGGTGCTGAGCGTCGGGCTGGCACAACAACCGCCGGCCCGATTCGACGAGTTCAGCATGCCGACCCGCGTCGGGGCGCGGGCCGACGAGCGGCTGCGCTCGGGCGCCTCGCTGGCCGAAGTCGTTGATTACCTGGGCATCCCGCAGTCGGCCCGGTCGGTGGTGGAGTCGGTGTTCAACGGCCCGCGCAGCTACGTCGAGATCGTCGCCGGCTGCCGCCGCGACGGCAGGCACGCCATCACCGAGGTGGGGATGAGCATCGTCGACGCCGCCGCGGGCCGCGTGCTGGTGAGCCCGTCGCGCGCCTTCGACGGCGAATGGGTGTCGACCTTCGCCCCCGGCACACCGTTCGCGATCGCCCTGGCGATCGAACAGCTGACCGCTTTACTGCCGGAGTCCGAATGGTTCTCCGGCCACCGCTTGGCCCGAGATTTCACCGCGCAACACGCGTAACCCCAACGGAAAAGAGAGCAACGATGTTTCAGGTATGGCCCCAGCGTCCTTCGAGGGTCCGGTGACGTCCGGCGCCGTCATGCCGATCGTCCGCGTGGCAATCCTCGCGGAAAGCAGGCTGACGGAAATGGCGTTGCCCGCCGAGCTGCCGCTGCGTGAGATCCTGCCCGCGGTCCAGCGTCTGGTGGTTCCTTCGGCGTCGAACGGCGAATCCGACGACACGGCCCGGGGCGCCGCCGACCTCGGTGACGCGACCCAACTGAGCCTCGCGCCCATCGGCGGCGCGCCGTTCAGCCTGGACGCCAGCCTGGACACGGTCGGGGTTGTGGACGGTGACCTGTTGGCGCTGCAGCCGGTGCCGGTCGGCCAGGCGGCCCCCGGGATCGTCGAGGACATCGCCGATGCGGCCATGATCTTCTCGACCTCGCGGCTGAAGCCCTGGGGCGCAGCGCATATCCAGCGCGGGGCGCTGGCCGCGGTGATCGCGGTCGCGTTCCTGGCCACCGGGCTCTCGGTCACCTACCGCGTCACCACCGGCGCGCTGGCCGGGCTGGTCGCCGTCAGCGCGATCGCGGCCCTGACCGCGATCGCCGGCCTGCTCGTCGCGGCCCGCTCGCCGCGCACCGCGACGGCGTGCTCGATCGCCGCGCTGGTGCCCATCGGCGCCGCCCTTTCGTTGGCCGTGCCCGGACGGTTCGGGCCGGCGCAGATCATGCTCGCCGCTGCGGGGGTCACCGCGTGGTCGCTCATCGCGCTCATGGTGCCCAGCGCCGAGCGTGAGCGCATCGTCGGGTTCTTCACCGCGACCGCGGTGGTGGGGGCCGGGGTGTTGCTGGCGGCGGGCGCCGAGGTGCTGTGGCACCTGCGGCCACTCGCCATCGGCTGCGGCCTGATCGTCGCGGCGCTGCTGGTCACCATCGAGGCGGCGCAGCTCTCCGCGCTCTGGGCGCGTTTCCCGTTGCCGGTCATCCCGGCGCCCGGTGACCCCACGCCGTCGGCGCCGTCGCTGCGGGTGCTCGAGGACCTGCCGCGGCGCGTGCGGACCGGCGACGCCCACCAGAACGGATTCATCGCCGCCGCAGTGGTTCTCAGCGTCCTGGGCTCCGTGGCGATCACCCTGCGCCCCGAGGCGTGCAGCGGGGTGGGCTGGTACGTGGTGGGCGCCACCGCGGCGACGTCCGTGCTGCGCGCGCGGGTGTGGGATTCGGCGGCGTGCAAGGCGTGGCTGCTGGCCCAGCCGTACCTGACCGCCGGTGCGCTGCTGGTGCTCTACACCGCGACCGGACGCTACGCCGCCGCCCTGGGCGCCGCGCTGGTGCTCGTCGCGCTGACCCTGGTGTGGGTGGTGGTGGCGCTCAACCCGCAGATCGCCGAGCCGGAGAGCTATTCGCTCCCGGTGCGACGGCTGGTGGGCTTCGTCGCGGCCGGGCTCGACGCGTCGCTCATCCCCGCCATGGCATTCCTGGTCGGCATCTTCACCTGGATACTCAATCGATGATCCGATCCGGATCGGCTTGTCTCGCCGCGGCTTTGGCGGCCGTGCTGTGGACGTGTCCGTCGGCGATGGCCATCGAAGCGCCGAAGGTCGATCCGGGTGTCCCGCCGCCCAGCGGGGCCCCGGGCGCCGTGCAGCCGATGGAGCAGCGCGGTCCGTGCACCGTCTCCGGGGTGATCCCCGGCAGTGACCCCGCGGCCGCCACACCCAGCCAGGCCACGCTGAATCTGCCCGGCGCATGGCAATTCTCGCGCGGAGAGGGCCAGCTGGTGGCGGTGCTCGACACCGGGGTGCGGCCGGGTCCGCGCCTGCCCAACGTCGACCCGGGCGGTGACTTCGTCGAGGCGACCGACGGGCTGACCGACTGCGACGGCCACGGCACCCTGGTGGCCGGGCTCATCGCCGGCCAACCGGCTGACGACGGCTTCGCCGGCGTGGCGCCCGCGGCGCGGGTGGTCTCGATCAGGACGACGTCGGCCAAGTTCTCGCCGCGGACGCCCGGGGGAGACCCGCTGATGGCGCGGGCGGCGCTGGACGTCACCACGCTGGGCCGCGCGATCGTGCGTGCGGCCGACCTCGGCGCCCGGGTGATCGACATCTCCACGCTCACCTGCCTGCCCGCCGACCGGCCGGTCGATCAGGCCGCGCTCGGCGCCGCGATCCGTTACGCGGCGGTGGACAAGGACGCGGTGATCGTGGCCGCCGCGGGCAACACCGGAGCGACCGGATCGGTGGGCGGCGGAACCTCCTGCGAGTCCAACCCGCTCACCGACCTGAGCCGCCCGGACGACCCGCGCAACTGGGCGGGCGTCACCTCGGTCTCCATCCCGTCGGTGTGGCAGCCCTACGTGCTGTCGGTGGCCTCCCTGACGCCGGATGGCCAGCCGTCGAAATTCACCATGGCGGGGCCGTGGGTGGGGATCGCGGCGCCCGGGGAACGCATCGTGTCGGTCGGCAACGCCGACGGCGGCGGCCTGGCCAACGGACTGCCCGACGAACACCAGCAGCAGGTCGCGCTGAGCGGCACCAGCTATGCGGCCGGCTACGTCGCCGGCGTCGCGGCGCTGGTCCGCAGCAAGTACCCCGACCTCAACGCCACGCAGGTCATCCATCGCATCACCGCCACCGCGCTGGGCGGCGCACGCGCGCCCTCCAACGTCGTCGGCACCGGCAGCGTGGACCCGGTGGCAGCCCTGACCTGGCAACTGCCCGCGGGCAACCAACCGCCCGCCGCACAGGTCAAACCCGTCGCCGTTCCGCCGGCGCCCGCGCCCAAGGACACCACCCCCCGGACCGTCGCGCTCCTCGGAACCGCCGCGCTGGCTGTGCTCGTCGCAGTCGCGGGCGCGATCGCCGCCACGGCCACCCGCCGACGAAAGGACCACACCCCGTGAGCCCCCAGCGCTGGATGCCAATCCCCGGACCCGGCCGAATCACGCTGGCGCTGTTGGCCGTCGTGCCCGCGGTGATGGCCTACCCCTGGCGGTCACCCCGTGATTACTGGTTGCTCGGGATGGCCGCCGCCGTGGTCGTCGTGTTGTTCGGTTCCTGGCGCGGCTTGTATTTCACCACCCTGGCGCGCCGCCGGCTGGCGATCATCGGGCGCGGCGAGACCGCGGCCGAATCCGATTCGGCCACGGCGACGACAGCGCTGCTGCGGATCGGCGTGCCGGGCGGCGACGCCGACGTGCTGCCATTGCCGTTGATCGCCGGCTACCTGGACCGCTACGGCATTCGGGCGCACAAGATCCGGATCACGAACCGGGACAACGCATCCGACCCATCGAGGCGCGAGACGTGGATTGGTCTCACGATTTCGGCCACTGAGAACCTGGCCGCGCTGCGGGCGCGCTCGGCACGCATCCCGCTGCACGAGACCGCGCAGGTGGCGGCGCGCCGGCTCGCCGACCACCTGCGGGAGCTCGGCTGGGACGTCACCATCGTCGCGCCCGACGACGTTCCCCGGTTGCTCACCTCCAACCCCCGCGAGAGCTGGTCCGGGGTGCAGCGTGGGGCCTCGGATTACCTAGCGGCATACCAGATCCCGGTCGGGGAGGGGCTGGCGGCCACCCTCGAGGCGATCAGGGAGCATCCGGCGCGCGAGACGTGCACCGCGCTGGAGTTCGCCGGTGACGGGACGCACCACACCGTCGCGGCCGCCTGCGCCTTCCTGACCGACACGCCGCCGGAGCGGATCGCCGCGCCGGCGGGGCTGGTACCGGAGCGCGGCAATCACCGGCCCGCGCTGCAGGCACTGGATTTGTTGTCCACCCGGCGGCTCGACGGTCACGCCAAGGTGGCGGCGGGCTTGCTGGCGCAGCTGGACTGGCCGACCCCGGTGCGCGCGGATTCGGTCGCCGAAGCCGCTAGAACATGACGGTCTGCAAAAACGCGGTCATCCGGCGCAGGTAGTCGAGCTGGCTCACGTGCAGCACGTGACTGCCCGGAAACCAGTGCAGCGCACAGCGATCCCAGTGTTCCCACAACTGGACGGCGTGCTGCGGTGGCGCCATCCGATCGCCGAGCCCGGTGATGATCATCCGCCGATCCTTGCTCGGCAGCGGCCGGTAGTTCAGCGGGCTGTGGTAGGACAGCCCGTCGGATAACTCCGCGTGGCTGATGCGGGACAGGCGCAGCCCGAGTCGCACGAGCTTGTTGGCCGGGAACCATTCGTCGAACAGGTTCGCCGGGGCGACGACGGGACAGTTCGGGATGACGGCTTCGAGCCGGTCGTCGACGGAGGCCACCAGCGCCGAGGTGTAGCCACCCAGCGATATGCCGGTCAGCGCGATGCGGTCGACCCCGGTGCCGTGCAGGTAGTCGATGACGGACCGGAAGTCGTGCACGGCCTGGGCCATCGCCTCGGCGAAACCGCTCAGGCCGCCGGCGAAATAGCCGAAACCGCTGAACGGCGAAAGCTTTTCGGCCCGCTTGCCGTGAAATGGCAAGGTGTACAACAGCACGTCGTAGCCGGAGCGGTAATACCAGGGCAGCGCGAAGAACCGCCCGTTGGCCAGGTACGACGATCCCATGAAGCCGTGGATGACACACAGCGTGGGGCGTGGCCCGTCGTCGTGGCGCCAGTGCTGGGCGCGCACGGTGTTGTTGGATCTGAAGGCGGACCACTGCGGGCGCATCGCGGGGTTGATCGCCCTGAAGCTGCTTGGGAACGCGATGTTTTCCACCGTCCCGCCCGCGACCCACTCGGTCAGTGGGCTGGCCCGCCGCGACGACACCCGCGGCGGCTCGGTCGGCGCGGGAAACGACTTCACCGGATCGCGTTGCGCGCCCAGCCCGGCGTAGAAGCTCAGGTTGGCGCGCTCGGCGCGGGCATCGGCGTGCCGCAGGGACGCGGCGACGACGGCGGGTGCCACCGTCGCGGTGAGCAGTGACGACACCCAGGTGCGCAGCGCCAGGTCGCCGATGGCCGAGCCCTCGACTACCATGCGCTGGCGGGGGGACAGCGCCGAATTCGGGGGCAAGCCGCCGTCGTCGACCGGGACGTCCGCGCCTTCGAAGGCGGCGGGAATCGGCGGTTCAATCGAAGTGTTGGGCGCCACGAACGCCGATGCTAACCGGCCGGCGCGGCGGCCGGGGCCACTTGGGCGGCGGGGCCGCATGCGGTAATACCGTTTGTCTATCTCCCCGGCTGGCGGCGGCGCTTTGATCAGGAGGACCGACATGTGGGATCCCGATGTCTACCTGGCCTTTGCGGACCATCGCAGCCGGCCCTTCTACGACCTGCTGTCCCGGGTGGGGGCGGAGCGGGCCCGGCGGGTGGTCGACCTCGGCTGCGGCCCCGGCCACCTGACCGAGTACCTGTCCCGGCGCTGGCCGGACGCGGTGATCGAGGCGATGGACAGCTCGCCGGAGATGGTCGCCGCCGCGAAGGAACGCGGCATCGACGCAGTGATCGGCGACCTGCGGGACTGGAAACCCAAGCCCGATACCGACGTCGTGGTCAGCAACGCCGCGCTGCACTGGGTGCCCGAGCACGCCGACCTGCTGGTCCGGTGGGCGGGCGAGCTGCCGCCCGGATCATGGATCGCCGTCCAGATTCCCGGCAACTTCGAGACGCCGTCGCACGCCACGGTGCGCACCCTGGCCCGTCGGGAGCCCTACGCAAAGGTGATGCGGGACATACCATTTCGCGTCGGCGCGGTGGTGCAGCCGCCGATCCAGTACGCAAACCTGCTGCTGGACGCCGGGTGCAAAGTCGACGTCTGGGAGACCACCTACCTGCACCAGCTGGGCGGGGAGAACCCGGTGCTGGAATGGATCACCGGGACGGCGCTGGTTCCGGTGCGCGAGCGGCTCGGCGACGAAGACTGGGAACGGTTCCGCGAGGAGCTCATCCCGCTGCTGGACGACGCCTACCCGCCCCGGTCCGACGGGACCACGATCTTCCCGTTCCGGCGGGTGTTCATCGTCGCCGAGGTCGGCGGTTCCCGGCGGTCCGGCGGCTAACCGCTCGCCTGTTCCTCGATGCCGCGGTCGGCGGCGAGCGCAGACCGGGCGGTCGGTTTCACCCGATGAATGTGCAGATACGTCTCGGTGTACCGGGCCGAGATGCGGGTGCCGGCGAACTCCGACGGGATTACATCACCCGTACGCTGACGCCAATCATGAAGCCGCACAGCCAAATCGGCCGCGATTTCGTCGGCGTCGGCGTCGCCGGCGGCCAGCAGGTTGGTGGTCTCGGTGGGGTCGGCGCGCAGGTCGTAGAGCTCACGCTGCGGGCGTGGGCCGGTGATGAACGGCGCGACGGCTGCCCCCGACGGGCTCTCCTCGATATCCAACGGCAGGTCGAGCAGCGGCCGCGGGGCGTAATTCTCGATGTAGCTGTATTCCTTGGTGCGAATCGCGCGGATGGGATCGAACGAGTCGTGATAGGTCTTCGTCGTGTATACGTGGTCCCGGACCGGCACGGTGTGCGGGTCGGGCGCGAGGAGGGCGCGGGCGTGCGATACGCCCTCGACGTCGGCCGGAACGTCCACGCCCAGCAGGCCCAGCAGCGTCGGCAGCAGGTCAACGCCGCTGAACAGCTCGTCGTAGACCCGCGGGGGCAGCGCCCGGCCGGTCGGGGGCCTGATGATCATGCCGATGCCGGTTCCCGCGTCATAGAGCGTGGACTTGG
>NZ_LZJB01000514.1:0-3596 GCF_001666895.1 Mycobacterium sp. E3298 | reverse complement strand
GATCACCGCGATGGTCGTGCGCGAGGACTCGATGACGCTGTACGGCTTCACCGACACCGAGACCCGAGACCTGTTCCTGACCCTGCTGACCGTGTCGGGGGTGGGCCCCCGGCTGGCGATGGCGACGTTGGCGGTTCACGACGCGGCGGCGTTGCGGCAGGTGCTGTACGACAGCGACGTGGTCGCGCTGACCCGGGTTCCCGGGATCGGCAAACGCGGTGCCGAACGAATGGTGCTCGAGCTGCGGGACAAGGTGGGCGCGGTGTCAGCGGGCGCGCCCGCGTCCGTGGTCAACGGGCACGCGGTGCGCGGGCCGGTGGTCGAGGCGCTGGTCGGCCTGGGCTTCGCCGTCAAGCAGGCCGAGGAGGCCACCGACAAGGTGCTGGCCACCGATCAGGACGCGACGACATCCGGCGCCCTGCGCGCCGCCCTCTCGCTGCTGGGCAAGACCAAATGAGCAGCCCCGACGATGACTTCGCCGACCGCGAGCTGTCGCCGGCGCTGGCCGTCGGGGAGGGGGACATCGACGTCAGTCTGCGGCCGCGCTCGCTGCGGGAGTTCATCGGCCAGCCGCGGGTGCGCGAACAGCTGCAGCTGGTGATCGAGGGCGCCAAAAATCGCGGCGGCACACCGGATCACATCCTGCTCTCGGGTCCGCCGGGGCTGGGCAAGACGTCGCTGGCCATGATCATCGCCGCCGAGCTCGGGTCCTCGTTGCGCGTGACGTCGGGTCCGGCGCTGGAACGCGCCGGTGACCTGGCCGCCATGCTGTCCAACCTGGTCGAGCACGACGTGCTGTTCATCGACGAGATTCACCGCATCGCCCGGCCCGCCGAGGAGATGCTGTACCTGGCGATGGAGGACTTTCGCGTCGACGTGGTGGTCGGCAAGGGTCCAGGCGCGACGTCGATCCCCCTGGAGGTGGCGCCCTTCACCCTGGTCGGCGCCACCACCCGGTCCGGCGCGCTGACCGGGCCGCTGCGCGATCGGTTCGGGTTCACCGCCCACATGGACTTCTACGAGCCCGCCGAGTTGGAGCTGGTGCTGGCCCGCTCAGCCGGCATCCTCGGCATCGAGCTGGGCGCCGAGGCGGCCGAGGAGATCGCCCGGCGCTCGCGCGGGACACCGCGCATCGCCAACCGGCTGCTGCGGCGGGTCCGCGACTTCGCCGAGGTGCGCGCCGACGGGGTGATCACCCGCGACGTCGCCAAGGCCGCACTGGCGGTCTACGACGTCGACGAGCTGGGCCTGGACCGGCTGGACCGGGCCGTGCTGTCGGCCCTGACCCGCAGCTTCGGCGGGGGCCCGGTCGGGGTCTCGACCCTGGCGGTGGCCGTGGGGGAGGAGGCCACCACGGTCGAGGAGGTGTGCGAACCGTTCCTGGTCCGCGCCGGGATGGTCGCCCGCACGCCGCGCGGCCGGGTGGCCACCGCGCAGGCATGGACACACCTGGGCATGAGCCCGCCGGCGGGCGTCACCGGGTTGGGCCAACCAGGCCTGTTTGACTAGTGGCGATCGCGAGCGCGGCGAAGGCCGGGCGATGCGGGTCGCCACCGTTTGACTAGTGGCGATCGCGAGCGCGGCGAAGGCCGGGCGATGCGGGTCGCCACCGTTTGACTAGTGGCGATCGCGAGCGCGGCGAAGGCCGGGCGATGCGGGTCGCCACCATTGGACTAGTGGCGATCGCGAGCGCGACCAAATCGTGACCTTTGCGGGTCAGCCCGGCCGCGGCGGTCCGCGGCTACGCTGTCCGGCCTGCTCAGGCCCCTGCCACCCCGGCGGACCAGCCACAGCCGGCGTTCCCAGCCGACACCCTGGCGGCCCGCGATCGGTTATGCGTGGGCGTCGTCGGGTAACCAAGCTCACAGCAGTAATACCTGTTGAAGGAGATTCTGATGAGGACCACGCGCTACGACAACGAACGCCCTCGCGCGCTGTACATGCCACGCACCCGCGGCGCGCTAACCGGGCTGCTCCTGATTCTGTTGGGCGCCTGGGGCGCACTGGTGCCGTTCTTCGGGCCCAACATCGACTGGGCCTACCTGACCGACCCGGCGTGGACGTGGACCACGACCAAGGGCTGGCTCGAGGTGCTCCCCGGGGCCGCCACGGCGTTGGGCGGCCTGCTGGTCCTTACGTCGGGCAACCGCGCCAGCGGCGTCTTCGGCGGTTGGCTGGCGGTCCTCGGCGGGGCCTGGTTCGTGGTCGGCCGCGCGTTCGCGTCGACCCTGGGCATCGGCGACCTCGGGCAACCGGTGGCGTCGACGGACCTGAAACGAGCCCTGCTCGAGGTCACCTACTTCACCGGCCTGGGCGCCCTGATCGTGTTCCTGGGCGGGGCGGCCGTGGCGCGCCTGGCGGTGCGGCACGCGCGAGACGTCGTGGTGACCGAGCCGGCCCCGGTGGCCGCCGAGGCGGTGCCGGCCGGCGGCCCGGCCATGTACGACGAGACGCGGGGCGGCATGCCCGCCGCGCGGACGGACCGGGTCGAAGCCGAGCCCCGCGGGCGTGGTTTCTTCGGTCGGCGCGCCGGTGGCGGCCTGTTCCACCGGCACCACCACGCCGGCGTGTAACGAGTGACGCGGGAGGCGCCGGTAGCCATTGGCTACCGGCGCCCTTTCGCGTCCGGGGCGGTCCGGGCGACCGCAGGTCGGTAAAGTTCCACCGCGCAGGCCTCGACCACCGAGGAGGAGCGATGATCACTGCCGGGTTGGTGTTCGCCGGACTGGCGGCTTTACTGCACGTCTACATCTTTGTAATGGAATCGTTCACCTGGACCTCGCCGCGCACCCGCGCCACGTTCGGCACGACGGCCGAGGAGGCCGAGACAACCAAGTTGCTGGCCTTCAACCAAGGCTTCTACAACCTGTTCCTGGCCGTGGTCACCGGCCTCGGCATCGGGGCGATCATCTTGCGGCACAACGCCGTTGGGGCGGCGCTCATCTTCGCCGGCGTCGGGCCCATGGCCGCGGCCGCGGTGGTCCTGCTGCTGTCCGCACCGGAGAAGGGGCGTGCCGCGGTCACGCAGGGCGTCTTTCCGGCGATCGCGATCGCGCTGCTGCTGCTCGGCCTCAGGTTTTAACATCTGTCTCACCAGCCCCAATGGTCACCGCCGGGGGCGGAATTCCGCGCGCCGCATGGGTTACAAGCGGAAATGGTCGGGTACCCATGCCGGGCCGGAAACAGGCCCGGTATTCAACGAGGGGATGTCATGAAATACGCAGAAGACGGCCAAACACGCGGGCTGAGCATGCCGCGTTCGCGTGGCGCGGTCAGCGGACTGCTCCTGGTCATCATGGGAGCTTGGGGGGCGTTAATACCGTTTGTCGGACCGCGCTTCAACTTCGCCTACACGCCCGATCGGGAGTGGGCGTGGAGCACGGCTCGAGGGTGGCTCGAGGTTCTGCCGGGGGCGGCGACCGTGCTGGGTGGCCTCTTGCTGATCGTCGCCGGAAACCGCGTCGCGGCGATGCTGGGCGGCTGGCTGGCGGTCCTGGCCGGCGCCTGGTTCGTCGTGGGCGGCCAGTTCGCGCCGCTGCTGGGAATCGGCTCCGCCGGTGATCCCGTCGCCGCGACCGACCGCAAGCGCGCGGTGC
>NZ_LZJB01000513.1:0-14355 GCF_001666895.1 Mycobacterium sp. E3298 | reverse complement strand
GGCTCGGAGCCGGGAGAGGCCGCGCCGGGCGACTTCGCGGGTGAATCACCCGAGGAGGCCGGCAAGGCCGCCGAACTTTTGGGCGACCTGCAACGGGTCCAGGCGGACTTCGCCAACTACCGCAAGCGCGCGCTGCGCGACCAGCAGGCCGCCGCGGACCGGGCCAAGGCCGGCGTCGTCAGCCAATTGCTGGGCGTGCTCGACGATCTCGAGCGGGCGCGTAAGCACGGCGACCTGGAGTCCGGCCCGCTGAAGTCGGTGGCCGACAAGCTGACCGGCGCGTTGACCGGGCTGGGCCTGGTCGCGTTCGGCGAGGAAGGCGAGGACTTCGACCCGGTGTTGCACGAAGCGGTGCAGCACGAGGGCGACGGCGGCGACGGCTCCAAACCGGTGATCGGCACGGTCATGCGGCAGGGTTACAAACTGGGCGACCAGGTCCTGCGGCACGCCCTGGTCGGGGTCATCGACACGGTGGCCGACGAGGGCGCTCCGGCGGCCGCGCCGGTCGAATCGGGCGATAACCCCGGCGCATCCGGTGAATAGACCACACAATCAGCACAACAACAGAACTCCAAAGGTGAAGGGGGTGACGCGACATGGCCCAGCGTGAATGGGTCGAAAAGGACTTCTACAAGGAGCTGGGCGTCTCCTCTGACGCCAGTCCCGAAGAGATCAAACGCGCATACCGGAAGCTGGCGCGCGACCTGCATCCGGACGCCAATCCCGACAATCCGGCCGCCGGCGAGCGATTCAAGGCGGTCTCGGAAGCGCACAACGTGTTGTCGGATCCGGCGAAGCGCAAGGAGTACGACGAGACCCGCCGCCTGTTCGCGGGCGGCGGTTTCGGCGGTCGCCGGTTCGACACCGGCGGCTTCGGTGGCTTCAACGTCGGTGGCGACGGCGCCGAGTTCAACCTCAACGATTTGTTCGATGCCGCCGGCCGCAGCGGCGGAACCAACATCGGTGACCTGTTCGGCGGCCTGTTCGGGCGCGGCGCCGGGGCCCGTCCCAGCCGGCCACGACGCGGCAACGACCTGGAGACCGAGACGCAGCTGGACTTCGTCGAGGCCGCCAAGGGTGTGGCCATGCCGTTGCGGCTGACCAGCCCGGCGCCGTGCACCAACTGCCACGGCAGCGGCGCGCGGCCGGGCACCAGCCCCAAGGTGTGCCCCACCTGCAACGGCTCCGGCGTGATCAGCCGCAACCAGGGCGCGTTCGGCTTCTCCGAACCGTGCACCGATTGCCGGGGCAGCGGCTCGATCATCGAGCACCCCTGCGACGAGTGCAAGGGCACCGGGGTCACCACCCGGACCCGCACCATCAACGTGCGGATCCCGCCGGGCGTCGAGGACGGGCAACGCATCCGGCTGCCCGGGCAGGGCGAGGCGGGCCTGCGCGGGGCCCCGTCGGGCGACCTGTACGTGACGGTACATGTGCGGCCGGACAACGTGTTTGGCCGCGACGGTGATGACCTCACCGTGACCGTCCCCGTCAGCTTCGCCGAGTTGGCTTTGGGCTCAACGATTTCGGTGCCCACGCTGGACGGCAAGGTCGGCGTGCGGGTGCCCAAGGGCACGTCCGACGGACGCATCCTGCGGGTGCGTGGTCGGGGCGTTCCCAAGCGCAGCGGCGGCAACGGGGACCTGCTGGTCACCGTCAAGGTCGCCGTGCCGCCCAACGTCGAGGGCGCCGCGGCGGAGGCGCTGGAGGCGTACGCGGCCGCCGAGCGGGCCAGTGGGTTCGACCCGCGAGCGGGATGGGCGGGTAACCGCTGATGGCCAAGAATTCACGGGAGGAATCCCGGACGTTCCTGATCTCGGTGGCCGCCGAGCTGGCCGGCATGCACGCCCAGACCCTGCGCACCTACGATCGCCTCGGCCTGGTCAGTCCGCGCCGCACTTCCGGTGGGGGACGGCGGTATTCGGAGCACGACGTCGACCTCCTGCGTGAGGTGCAGCGGCTGTCCCAGGACGAGGGCGTCAACCTGGCCGGCATCAAACGCATAATCGAGCTGACCAACCAGGTCGAGGCCTTGCAGGCGCGGGTGAAGGAGTTGACCGAGGAGCTGGCGCAGGTGCGCGCCGGCCAGCGCCGCGACCTGGCGGTGGTGCCCAAGAGCACCGCCGTGGTGGTCTGGCAGCCGCGCAGAGGCCGTTAGCCTTCAGTCCTCGGGCAGTTTGTCGAGGGTTTTGCGGGCTTCCTTGCGGAAGATCTCGTGCTCGTCGTCGAGGTATTTCGCGACGGCGTCGCGCACACCCGTAGCGCGTTGACGCACCAGCGCCTTCATGGCCGGGATGCGGGAGGCCGGATACGGAAGCTGGCTCACCGCTAGCTCTTTCGCCTCCTCGGTCTTGATTTGGCCGATCCATTCCACCAGCAGCGATTTGGTGGGAAAGTCGCGCTCGGAGCGAATCAGGGCGGCGATACGCGGGAAGTCGGAGCGCTCGCAAATTTTGGCCAGCGCGAAGCCGGCGGCTTCGAGTTCCAGGTTGCTGAGCGGAGGCTCGATGTTGAACTGATCAAACAGGACGTCTACGGCGGCGCGGTTTCCTTTGGCGTGCTTAGTGATCAGGTTACGGATCAGTCCGGCACGCCACGCCCGGCGGTCCTCATTACGAGGAACGCGTTCATCGAGGTGTTGCAGCCAGTCCACGACGATTGGCACCGCCTGCGGATAGTCGTTGGGTGAGTTCACCAATTCCCAGACTGTGTCTTCGGGGATGCCTGCGGCGTCGAGTTCCCGTTTCATCGCCTGCTCGGATTCCGGCCAAGTAGCGGGGTCGCCTGGTGATCTCATGAGAGGTTGATGCTTTGATCGATCTCCACGTTCAACCCCGGGTAGTCCGTTCGCAAGGTGTCCTCCACGCTGCCGACGTTGGTGCGGCCTTTGTCCACCACGATGACCAACTTGTAGCCGTTGTCCCGTGCCCACTGTGCCATGTCCCGGATCTGCCGCGTGGCGTCCAGCTTCTGCACGTTCTTCACCTCGCGCACCACGTGATTGCGGTCATCGATCTCATCCGGAATTCGTGTTCTGATCGCGCCTGTCTGCGGGTCGGTCACACGAATCGGTCGCTTGGCGTCTTGGTCGATGCCGGCGAGTTGTTCGGCGCGGCGGCCCTTGAGGCGGTTATCGTTGACCCGTTGCGTCGGAGTCGGATCCACCCGTCGTGGCACCAGGGTGAGCAGCGTCTTCACCGTAGGCAACGCGGCGTTCATGGCGGTGGTGGCCGACGTCAGGTCCGTCATCGAGGTGGTGGCCGTGGTCCGCAGCGCCGTGTTCAGCCCGTTGATCTGGGTGACCGCCGTCGCGATGAACGTCCGCTTGATGGCCTCGGTGATGAGGTGCAGTTGCGGCGGATAACCGTCCAGGATCTTGACGATCAGATCGAGGCTGCGGACGACGAAGGCCATGTCGTCCTTGACCGATTTGAGCTTGTCCCCGTAGTCCTTGGCCGCGCGCGACAGGTCCCCGCACGCGCCGGCGATGTCGGTGCTGACGACGCGCGCCTCATTGAGCCGGTCGACGACGAACGCGATCTCCGCCGCCTCGACGTCGACGATGAGCCGCTGCTCCTCTGGTGAGGGCTGGTCGTCGATGTGCACCAGGTCGTGCCCGAACGTCTCCCACGCCGACCCGACCGCATGCACCCGGTCGGGGTGCCCGTCGGGCCAGCCGTCGGTGATCTGACCACGCACCAGGTCCCAGTGCGGCGGTTCCGGATCGCCGCCCCCGGCGACCGAGCCGACATCGACCGCCGCGTCGATGTAGGTTCCGGCGGACTGGCCCGGCGGCGTGATCGGCGCCCCAAAGGCGTCGCGCTGGTTGAGGGTGGACGCCTCTTCGGTCTCGTCGTGGTTGATGCCGTCCTGGCGCAACAGGGTACCGAGGTTGTCGAAGACGTTGACCAGCCGGAAGGAGACCTGGCCGGCCTCGTCGGCGGCGGTGTCGAAGGCCGCCGCCCACTGCGGGCCGACCCCGTGCGTCCCGGCGGCGTTGGCTGCCTGGACGCCGGCGAGTTTGCGCAACGCGGCGGCGGCGTGGTCGCTGTTCTCCTTGTAGGCAGCGGCCGCGTCGTAGAACAATTCCGGATCGACGTCCGTCACTCCCCGCCCCGCTCTCCCACCGGCGAACCGATTCTATGGCAGCCTGGGATTTCGCGTTTACACCCGGAAAGGGGCCACCTCATGTCGTATGACCTGACGGTCTACGCGGCCGGCAGCGTCGACGACGAGGAGTTGGAGGCGATCGTCGAATCCGTCCCCGGGCTGTCGATCGGGGACAGCGGGGACGGTGAGGTCACCGTGGTGCGCGGCAAAGACGACACCTATGCATTCACCGTGTTCGGGCCCCACGAGATCGAGCCCGAGGACGTGCCCGACGACGTCGTGCCCTACCTTCTCGAGCCGGCCATCAGCTGGCAGATCAGCGTGGAGGGCAGCGACCCGGCCGAGGTCCGGCCGGCGCGGCGGTTCGCCAAGGCGTTGGCCGTCGCCGCGGGGGGAGTGGCGGTCGACGAACAGACCGAGGACATCCTCGGTGCCCGAGGGGCTCGCAAGGCCAGCCGACCCAACAGCGAGTTGATCCGAGTCCTCAAGCTTGATTGGTACTCGCCGGTGTCGGCGCCCAACGCCCCGACGCTCTGGCTCGAACTCGCGAGAAAGCTCCTCCCCGAGGCCCTTCCGCGCCGCTTCGGCGAATCGGACCCGCTGCGTTACCGACTAGACCGCGACGGTGACGCCCGGTTCGTGGACGTCTATTCCGATGTGGCGCGGTTCAAGGCGACGTTCCCCTGCCTCGAGGGCGGGCTCTTCCCGAAAGAGTGGGGCGGTGTCTGCGTCGACACTCTGTGGATTGTGGCCGAGCCGCTGGACGACCCGCGCTGGCGAAACTCCGTGCGCCGGTTCTTCGTCGAGTTCGCCCGCCGGCGCGGCAGCGTGCTGGCTACCGGCGAGGTGCTGCGCAACCACAAGCTCTCCGGGCCGACCGACGTCAACAAGGACGTCAGCGGCCTGTTGCGCGGGGCGGACGGGATACTCGGTCTACCGTCCCACCCGATCTGGTGGATCTGGTTCGGCACCGAGTACCTTTCGATCGTCCGCGAATATCTGCCGTCCGAGGGCACCACGTTCTACGACGAGGGGGCGCTTTTCGCCGCCACCGAGGAGCCCACGGACCGCGGCCAGCTTGCGGCGTTGCCCGATCCGTTTCCGAAAAGCCTACGGGTCGGCGAGATTCCGCCGGAATACGGGCCGCCGAACAGCCCGACCAATACGCCGGCCGCTATCCGCCCCACATCGCGGTGTTGACCTCGGCGTTGTGGGTGTAGTTGCGGTGCGCGATGTGCGCGTTGAGGTGCATGTCGAACACCTGCTCGCTCGCCTCGTCCGCCCAGCGCTGCCAGTGCTGCACCCGCTCGAGAAAGACGTCGAACCCCACGCCCTCCCACGTGCCCTGCAGGCCTTGCAGATCCTTGGCCACCTCGGACAGTCGGTCCTTCATCACGAGGCAGAACTGGCGCATCGCGTCGGCCGCGTCCACCAGTTCGTCCTCGTTGACGGTGCGTCGGGCCATGATTACACCCCCGGGGGTTCGAGGGCTCGAAAGGCGTTGGCCCCGTTGGTTTCCATCTGCGCGTAGGCATTGGCGGCCGCCGACAGCGATTCCCCGATCCAGCGCAGGTCGGCGAGCATGGCTTCGCATTCTTCGTCGATGTCCGACCAGACTTTGAGGTATGCCGTGGCCGCCTGACCCGTCCAGGTGCGGCCAAGGTCGCCCATCTGCGTTCCCAATTTGCGCCGCAGGCCCTCGATCTCGTCCGCCGCGCCGGTGGTGTCCCTGGATGCGCGGGTCAGCTCGGCACAGTAGACGCGCAGCTCGTTGGCCCCCATGGTGAGCAGGCTACCCTCGGCGCATGGGTTGGCGCGACACAGTGACGGAGCTGGCGCAGGCCGACCTGGACGGCCTGGTCGACGCCGCGGTCACCTTCGCGGCCGAGCGTATCGCCGCGGCGGGCGAGTTCCTGCCGTTCGCGCTGGCCGTGTCCGCTCAGGGTCAGCGCCAGGCCGTCCAGCCGAACTACCCGCGCGGCCGGGATCTACGGGTGGCCGAGCAGCTCGCCGCCCAGTGGCGCGGGCTCATCGAGGTGAAGGACTCGCTGCGCGCCGCAGTGGTGGCGGTGAACGTGACGCTGACCGAACAGCACCGGGACGGCATCGAGCTCACCGCCGAGCACCGCGAGGGCGTGGCGATCGGATTGATCTTCCCCTACACGCTGGACGCGGCGGGCCGGTTGGCGCTGGAGACGCCGTCCGCTCACCGGGCGGAGCGCCGCGTCTGGGTCGCGTGAGCGCTACGTCGGCGGCGGCAGGTCCCTGAGCTTCGCCAGCGCGTCGGCGACCCGGGTCTCCAGGTCGACAATGTCCTCGTCCGCCCACTCGTCGGCGAATTCAGTTGCCTCGCCGATTGCTTCGTTGATTCGCCTGGTCACCTCCTGGGCGCCCAGGGCCAGTATGTCGGGATCGATGACCAGGCCGGTCAGGCGCAGGTGGCCGTTCATGGTCACCTCGACCGTGCCGGTCTGGTCGCTGACCACGATCGCCACCCGTTGCATCCGACGGACCTGTTCGTCGAGAAGCGCTATGACCGCCTGGAAGTGCTCGGTCATCCTCCCGATTTGGGGGTGGGTCGGGTCGGACATGGCGAATCCCTATGCGTGAATCGAGAATTGGGAGACCGCGGGCTCGCCCGGCCGCGCGCAGCGGTAGCCGCCGCGGCGCAGCGCGTCGGTCGGCGCGGTCATCGGCTCGAAGCAGACGATCCGCGTCGCGGGGTCGTCGCCGGTGGGCGCGAAGATCTGCGTGGCCGGATACCCGCTTTCGAAGCGCACCTCGATGCGGCGGCCGCCGCCGGAGACCGCGAACACCGCGCCGTCGGGCACCTCGTCGTAGGCATCGTCGAAAGCCTTGTCTCCCAAGGATTCCGAGAGGGCCGGCTGAGGTTCGGATTCGCCGGTGGGCAGCCCAACGTCGTCGAGGAGCAGGTGTCGCAGCGGCGGGGCCTCGATCACCCACTCGGCGCGCGGGATGTCGGGCAGCTGCAGGTAGGGGTGAAAGCCGAAGCACAGCGGGACGGCGCGGTCGCCGGTGGCGGTCACCGTGGTGCGCACCGTCAGTGTCCGCTCGGCCAGCCGCACCGCCACCGTCAGCACATGCGGGTAGGGAAAGCTGGCCAGCAATCGCGGATCGGCGGCGAAGTCCAACTCGGCCACCAATTCGTCGGCCGACTCCGCCGTCACCCGCCAGCCCGGGTAGGCGGCGAGCACGCCGTGGATCGGCAGGCCGTTGGGATCGGCGCGAACCCCGTTGTCGCCCGGTGTCAGCGTCGTCGTCACGCCTTGCGCGGTATAGCTGTTGGCGCCCAGGCGGTTTGCCCAGGGATACAGGATCGGGATCCCCATCGTCTTGCCATTGGCCACATAGGCGTCCAGCCCGCGCCGTTGCCCCAACAGCTCCACGCCGGCGTCGCTGAGCGAGGTTCCGATCATGCCCGCCCCGGGCACGAACTCGGCGGTCAGCGCCGATGCCTGGTCGCGCAGGGTGACGACGCGCATGCCTACCTCCACAGTGGGTCGTGCTGAATGTGTTCAGGCGGAGCGCCTTTGGCGATCAGCGCGGCTTTGGTGGCCCGCACCATCGCCGGCCCGCCGCAGATCAGGATCTGCCGGTCGCCCCACCCGCCGTACTTGGTCACCACGTCGGGGAGCCGGCCGGTTTGGCGCACATGCAGTCCGCGTGGCGGCGTGCAGTCGGGATAGTCGGCGGCCCACGCCGGGTCGGCGCTGTATTCGGATACCGGCGAGACCGACAGCCACGGGTTGTGCGATGCCACCTGCCACAGGGTCGGCAGGTCGTAGAGCTCGCAGCGGTAGCGGGCGCCGAAGAACAGGTGCACGCGCGGGTTCACGGCGTATCGGCTGAGGTCCATGATCAGCGCGCGCAGGGGCGCCAGGCCGGTGCTGCCGGCGACCATCAGCACGTCGCCGCCGTCCCGGTCCACCCGCAGGCCGCCGTGCGGGCTGGACAGCCGCCACCGGTCGCCTGGCCGCGTCTCGTTGACGATGGCGGTGCTGACCAGGCCGCCGGGCACCACGCGGACGTGGAACTCGATGCCGCCGCCCGGGTCCGCCGGGATGGCGGGGGACAGGTAGCGCCAGCGCCGCGGGCACTGCGGGACGTGGGCGTTGACGTACTGGCCGGCGTGATAGTCCATCGGGCGGTCGAGCTGCAGCCGGACCACGGCGAGGTCGCGGGACACCCGCATGTGCTCGATCACCGTGCCGTCCCACCAGGCGGGGCCCTCCTCGGCGTCGGCCGCGCCCCGCATCACCCCGGTGATCAGGTTGAGCGACTGGGTCGCGGCCTCGGCGACGGCGTCGGTCCAGGCGTCGCCGAGGTGAGTCCGCAGCGACGAGAACAACGCCTGCCGCAGCGTGTCGTAATGCTGCGGCAGCACACCGTATTTGCGGTGATCCCGGCCGAGCTGGGCGAGGAAGGCCACCGGTTCCTGGGCTTGCTGGTCGACGAGTTCGCCGTACACCCAGCGCAGGGCGTGGGCGAAAGCGGTGCGCTGATCACCCATTTCGGGCGGGAACAGGTCGCGCACCGAGACGTCGAGGCCGAACCACTGGGTGTAGAACCGCCGGACCAGCTCGTTGTCGGGCCCGGCCTCGCCCTGGGCGAAGGCGTCGCGCAGCACCCGCAACGCGTCGGTGTCCTCGAGCCCCACGGGGCCCGATTCTAGGCGCGCGCGCGCCGGCAATCCCGATCAGCACGGCCCCGGCGGCCACCCAGCAGCACAGCACGACGCCGGCCGTGGTCGCCCCGGCACCGGAGAAGAACGCCGTCGATCGCAGCAACGTGGCGTTGGCCCCTTGCGGCAGCAGCTGGCCCAGCGCGCCCCACCCGGACGGCAACATCTCCGGGGCGCTCATCAGTCCCGACAGCGGGTTGCCCAGCAGCATGGCGACCGCGACCGCGCTGCTCAGGCCGACCCGGCCGAACAGCGTGCCCAGCGCCAGCGTCGGCAACGTCATCGCCAATGTGCCCAGCGTGAGCCCGGCGGCCACGCCCCAGAAATTTTGATCGACCGACCCGAGCACGTAGCGCAGCAACACCGCGACGGTCGCCGCGGCCGCGACCGAAAATGCGCTTGCGACAGCGAAATTCAGCCAGGGTCGGCGCGGAAATGCCAGCAACAGCACGATGGCGGGCAGGATTCCGGCCAGGGTGATCGGCAGCGCGGATGCGGCCAGGCCTGCGCCGCGCGGGTCGTCGGCCGGCAGCGGGGCCAGGTCTTCGGTGCGCAAGGGCGCGCCCGTGCGTTGCGCGACGCGGTCGCCGATCTGCGTCAGCAGTTGTGCCACGGTCGGGCTCGCCCCGGATGCGAGCAGCAGGGTGGGGCCCTTGGGGGTGACCACCAGGCCGCCGTAGCCGTCGCGGTTGCGGATCGCCGACCGCAGCGCGGCCTCGTCCGGGTAGGTGGTCACGGTGAAGCCGCCCGGAGCGGCGGTATCGAGCTGGCTGTTGATCAGCCCGGTTACCAGGCCGGGCCCCACCAGGCCGATCGGAATGTGGTGTGGCTTCGAGCGTGCCGCCGGCAGCGCGAAGGCGACGCAGATGATGGCCACCGCGACGGTCATCGCCGCGACGATTCCCGTAGCACGCAAGAGTGGCAGCGCCGGACGGGAGTGTGCCGGACGGCCGTGCTGGGGAAGCGACTGCGTGATCATGCGCTACCTCCTTTTCATCAACAGATGAAATATGACGTTCGCAGCGTAACGGCCGTGTTCGATATTTTCAACGACTAGTGAAATGATACGGTCGTCCTATGCCGCCACCTGCCGCTTCCCCCGCGGGCGCGAAAAGAGCGCCCGGCGCCGGAGGCACCCAGAAACGTAGGGGGCGCCGCCAGGGCGAGCCGGTCTCCAAGGACGTGGTGCTCCGAGCGGCCAAGCGGCGGTTCGCCGCGCAGGGTTTCGAGAAGACGACGCTGCGTCAGATCGCGGACGACGCACACGTGGACGCCGCGATGGTGCTGTACCTGTTCGGTTCCAAGGCCGAGCTGTTCCGTGAGTCGATGCGGCTGATCCTGGACGGCGACGTGCTGGTCGCCGCGATGACCGACGGCCCACGCGAGGACGTCGGCGTGCGGTTGGTGCGGGCCTACCTGCGGATCTGGGAAGAGCCGGAAACCGGCCCGACCATGGTCGCCATGCTGCACTCGGCGATGCTGAACTCCGATGCGTACGAGGCCTTCCGCGAGTTCATGCGCGGCTACGTGATGGCGGCCATCTCCGGCGTCCTGGGCGAGGGGCCCGACACGGTGCTGCGGGCCAACCTGGCGGGGACCAACCTGGTGGGCACCGCGTTGTTCCGCTACGTGATGCGGGTGGGGCCGCTTGCCGAGCTGCGCACCGACGAGGTCGTCGCGCTGATCGCGCCGAGCGTGCAGCGCTATCTCACCGGCGACGCGGACGAACTCGACCTGCCGGCGGCCTATCGCCCGTGACCCGGGCTCAGCCCTGCTTGACGGTGTTGGCCGCCCCGGCGTTGGCGACGTTGGGTGAACCCCAGTGGTACGTCACCGCGTTGCCGGTTCCGGAGGTGCTCACCGCGTCCGTGCTGTCGACCGCGACGCGGTTGCCGTGGCCGGAGACGCTGACGCTGGTGCAGTGGCCGGTGACGGTGACAGTGTTGGTCTGACCGCTGACCGAGAGGTAGCCGCCGTGGCAGCGGACGGTCTTCGTCGTGCCCGTCCCGTTGACCTGCAACGTTCCGGCCTCGGGGACGGTGGCCGACGGGCCGTCGGCACCCAGGTCGGTGCGGAATCCGGCGACGGCCAGCCCCGCCAGCGCGAGTCCGCCGACCACGATGGCAAGCCTGAAGGCGCGGCGCCCATCGGTCCGCTCCTGGTGTGGTTCTGTCTGCGTCATCGTTACCCGGGTACCCGGTGCACCGTAGTGCTCAAAACTCGTTAGAGTTGAGCGGAACACACTCAACCTTGACGACGTTGAACATCGCGACAAGCATTTTCCCTACGTACCGAACGGAGGCGTCGTGGACTCTTTCAACCCGACAACCAAGACGCAAGCGGCGCTGACCTCGGCGCTCCAGGCGGCCTCGGCCGCCGGTAACCCCGAGATCCGGCCCGCGCACCTGCTGATGGCCCTGCTGACGCAGGCCGACGGGATCGCGGGGCCGCTGCTGGAGGCTGTCGGCGTCCAGCCCGCGACCATCCGCGCCGAGGCCGAGCGCCTGGTCGAGCGGCTGCCGCAGGCCAGCGGCGCCAGCTCGCAGCCCCAGCTGTCGCGCGAATCGCTGGCCGCCATCACCACCGCGCAGCAGCTGGCGACCGAGATGGACGACGAGTACGTCTCCACCGAGCACCTGCTGGTCGGCCTGGCCACGGGAGATTCCGACGTGGCCAAGCTGCTGACCGGCCACGGCGCGTCGCCGCAGGCGCTGCGCGACGGCTTCGTCAAGGTGCGCGGTAGCGCCCGCGTCACCAGCCCCGAGCCGGAGGCCACCTACCAGGCGCTGGAGAAGTACTCGACCGACCTGACCGCGCGCGCCCGCGAGGGCAAGCTCGACCCGGTCATCGGGCGCGACAACGAGATCCGCCGCGTCGTGCAGGTGCTGAGCCGGCGCACCAAGAACAACCCCGTGCTGATCGGCGAGCCCGGCGTCGGCAAGACCGCGATCGTGGAGGGCCTGGCCCAGCGCATCGTGGCCGGCGACGTACCGGAGAGCCTGCGCGACAAGACCGTCATCAGCCTGGACCTGGGCTCGATGGTGGCCGGCGCCAAGTACCGCGGCGAATTCGAGGAGCGGCTCAAGGCCGTCCTCGACGACATCAAGAACTCCGCCGGCCAGATCATCACGTTCATCGACGAGCTGCACACGATCGTCGGCGCGGGCGCGACCGGCGAGGGCGCGATGGACGCCGGCAACATGATCAAGCCGATGCTGGCCCGCGGCGAGCTGCGGCTGGTCGGCGCCACCACGCTCGACGAGTACCGCAAGTACATCGAGAAGGACGCCGCCCTGGAGCGGCGCTTCCAGCAGGTGCTGGTCGGCGAGCCGTCGGTGGAGGACACCGTCGGCATCCTGCGCGGCCTGAAGGACCGCTACGAGGTGCACCACGGGGTGCGCATCACCGACTCGGCCCTGGTGGCCGCGGCGACGCTGTCCGACCGCTACATCACCGCGCGCTTCCTGCCCGACAAGGCCATCGACCTGGTCGACGAGGCCGCCTCGCGCTTGAAGATGGAGATCGACTCGCGGCCCGTCGAAATCGACGAGGTCGAGCGCCTGGTGCGCCGCCTCGAGATCGAGGAGATGGCGCTGGCCAAGGAGGAGGACGAGGCGTCCAAGGAGCGGCTGGAGAAGCTGCGCTCCGAGCTGGCCGACCAGAAGGAGAAGCTGGCCGAGCTCACCACCCGCTGGCAGAACGAGAAGAGCGCGATCGACGTGGTCCGCGAGCTCAAGGAGCAGCTGGAGGCGTTGCGCGGGGAGTCCGAGCGCGCCGAGCGCGACGGCGATCTGGCCAAGGCCGCCGAACTGCGCTACGGGCGCATCCCCGAGGTCGAGAAGAAGCTCGACGCGGCGCTGCCCCAGGCCGAGGCGCGCGAGAACGTGATGCTCAAGGAGGAGGTCGGGCCCGACGACATCGCGGAGGTGGTGTCGGCGTGGACCGGCATCCCCGCCGGGCGGATGCTCGAGGGCGAGACCGCCAAGCTGCTGCGCATGGAAGACGAGCTGGGCAAGCGCGTCATCGGCCAGAAGCGTGCGGTGACGGCCGTGTCCGACGCGGTGCGTCGCAGCCGGGCCGGGGTGGCCGACCCCAACCGGCCGACCGGGTCGTTCATGTTCCTCGGGCCGACCGGTGTCGGTAAGACCGAGCTGGCCAAGGCGCTGGCGGAGTTCCTGTTCGACGACGAGCGCGCGATGGTCCGCATCGACATGAGCGAGTACGGCGAGAAGCACTCGGTCGCCCGGCTCGTCGGCGCCCCGCCCGGCTACATCGGTTACGACCAGGGCGGCCAGCTGACCGAGGCGGTGCGGCGGCGCCCGTACACGGTGATCCTGTTCGACGAGATCGAAAAGGCGCACCCGGACGTGTTCGACGTGCTGCTGCAGGTGCTCGACGAGGGCCGGTTGACGGATGGTCAGGGCCGCACGGTCGACTTCCGCAACACCATCCTGATCCTGACGTCCAACCTCGGGTCGGGCGGCAGCGAGGAGCAGGTGATGGCCGCGGTGCGCTCGGCGTTCAAGCCGGAGTTCATCAACCGGCTCGACGACGTGATCATCTTCCACGGCCTCGAGCCCGGCGAGCTGGTGTCGATCGTCGACATCCAGCTGGCCCAGCTGCAGAAGCGGCTGGCGCAGCGTCGGCTGACGCTGGAGGTGTCGCTGCCGGCCAAGCAGTGGCTGGCCCAGCGCGGGTTCGACCCGGTGTACGGCGCGCGGCCGTTGCGCCGGCTGGTGCAGCAGGCCATCGGCGACCAGTTGGCCAAGCTGCTGCTGGCCGGTGACATTCACGACGGCGACACCGTGCCGGTGAACGTCAGCCCGGACGGCGATTCGCTGATCCTGGGCTGATGCTGCTCGAACGTCGACTTGTTGTGGGCATTTCATCCGAAAGAGCCCAACAAGTCGACGTTCGGCGCATCAGTGGAGTGTTTGGTCCTGTGACTGGGTTGTGACCGACCGGACTTATTTATTCCGGAGCAAATGCGGATACCCTGTGTGGGATGGTCCCCCTTTGGTTCACGCTCTCCGCGCTGTGCTTCGTCGGCGCGGGCGTGTTGCTGTACGTCGACCTCGATCGACGCCGCGGACGCAGCAGGCGCCGCAAATCCTGGGCGCGGTCGCACGGGTTCGACTATGAGCGGGAATCGGCCGACATCCTCAAGCGCTGGAAGCGCGGTGTCATCTCGACGGTCGGCGACATCGCCGCCGAGAACGTCGTGCTGGGTCAGATCCGCGGCGAGGCGGTGTACATCTTCGACCTCGAGGAAGTCGCCACCGTGATCGCGCTGCACCGCAAGGTGGGCACCAACGTCGTGGTGGACCTGCGGCTCAAGGGGCTCAAAGAGCCACGGGAGAGCGACATTTGGCTGCTGGGCGCGATCGGCCCGCGGATGGTGTACTCCACCAACCTGGACGCCGCCCGGCGGGCCTGCGACCGCCGCATGGTCACCTTCGCGCACACCGCCCCGGACTCCGCCGAGATCATGTGGAACGAGCAGAACTGGACGCTGGTCGCCATGCCCATCACCAGCACCCGCA
>NZ_LZJB01000512.1:0-5229 GCF_001666895.1 Mycobacterium sp. E3298 | reverse complement strand
TGTTGATCCCCTGTAGCTCAATTGGCAGAGCGTTCGGCTGTTAACCGATAGGTTCCTGGTTCGAGTCCAGGCGGGGGAGCAAGGCTCAGACTCGGTGTCCGGCGCTCTGGCCGCCGTCTCTCCGGTACAAGGGCCTCCAGCTCCGAACTTCTCAACGAAGGCGCCAAAGGCCACCATCCGCCCGGGCGTCAGTTGGCCACGGCAGCGTCCGCGACAAGCGGTGACCGGTTCTCCCACCTTTCAGCGTCGAGCCTGTAAATCTGCAGCCAAAGCGCGAGTGCGGGCCTGCAGGGTTACAGCCTCGGCGAGCGGCGCGCATGCGCTGCGAGGCGTCTCATCGGAAAGCCGCTCAGTCGTACGCCGGGGTCCATACCGCGTCGAGGACGGCCTGCCGCGGGTCGGCGTGCGTCCGCGTCGCCACCTGGTCGTCGACCGCGGCGTGATAGACGGCCTCGGCGACCGCCGTCGAGATGGCGCGCAAGTCCTTGACGTCCGGCAGCAACGAGTCCCCGCGAGCCGACGGACTTGCCTGTCGCACAACGGCTTTCGCTGCGGCCTGCAGCATTCCCTTGGTGAGCAGCCGGGCCCCCGCCACGATGATGCCCAGCCCGATTCCGGGGAACACCAGCACGTTGTTGGCCTGCCCGATCGTGTAGGTGGTGCCGTCGTATTCGATCGGTGCGACGGGGGTGCCGGTGGTGATCAGCGCCTTGCCGTCGGACCACTGCAGCACGTCGGCCGGCATGGCTTCCATTCGCGAGGTCGGGTTGGACAGCGGGAAGATCATCGGGCGCTCGCACGACGCGGTCATGGCCTGTACGACCTTCTCGGTGAAGGCGCCGAAAACGGTCGAGGAGCCCAGCAGGATCGTGGGGGAGGCGAGCTTGATGGCTTCCACCAAGCCGACCCGGTTCCCGGGAGTCACACCGAGCTGGGCACGGTTCTTCGCATAGGG
This sequence comes from Mycobacterium sp. E3298, assembly GCF_001666895.1. Lineage (NCBI taxonomy): Bacteria > Bacillati > Actinomycetota > Actinomycetes > Mycobacteriales > Mycobacteriaceae > Mycobacterium > Mycobacterium sp. E3298. The sequence goes on along the minus strand of NZ_LZJB01000512.1, from coordinate 4,274 downwards.
CACTTGGAAATCCCGCAGATCGTCCATGTCGTCGAACAGCAGGCCCTGCCTGTCGATGGGCCAGATCTGTGCCGTCGCCTGTTCGAGGGTGGCGCCGTCGGACACCATGGCGTCACGGATCTGATCGGCCACCCCGATCCCGGCGGTTCCGGCCCCGAAGACGATGACCCGCTGGTCGCGCATCGGCACACCCGTGAGATGGCAGCCGCCGTACACGGCCGCCACGACCACCGCGCCGGTTCCCTGGATGTCGTCGTTGAACACGCAGTACTTCTCGCCGTAGTCGCGCAGGATCCGTCGCGCGTTCAACGGCCCGAAGTCCTCGAAATGCAGGATGGCCTTGGGGAACAGCCGGTGTGCGACCTCGATGTAGCGGTTGACGAACTCGTCGTACTCCTCGCCGCGGGCTCGCGCGTGCCGATTGCCCAAATAGAACGGATCCTGCAGCAGCTGCTCGTTATTGGTGCCGACGTCGAGGGAGACCGCGATGCAGCGGCGCGGGTCGATGCCGCCGCCGGCGGTGTACAGCGCCAACTTGCCCACCGCGATCTGGATGCCGCCCACCCCCCAGTCGCCGATGCCCAGGATGGCTTCGGCGTCCGTGCACACGATCAGGTCCACGTCGTCGGACTCCAGCCCGAAGGTTTCGAACGCCGCCTCGATGTCGTCGGGCTCGTCGATGCTCAGAAAGAGCCCGCGCTGTCCGCGGTACTCGTCGGAAAACCGTTGAATGGCCTCTCCGACCGTGGGTGTGTAGACCACCGGCATCAGCTCGGGCAGGTGGTCTTCCAGCACCTTGTAGTAGAGCAGCTCGTGGCGGTAGTGCAACTGCTCCAGTAACAGGTTGCGGCCCAGATCTGTTGCCAGGCTTTGCAATTGATGCCAGACCCGGTCGGCCTGCTCGTCGAGCGTCAGCACCGCCGACGGAAGCCGTCCGGTCAGCCCGAGCTGCCGCCGCTGCTCGTGCGTGAAGCCGACTCCCCGGTTGAGGCTCGGCGCGGCGAGTGCCGGCGGGATCCGCGGTGCGTGTGCGTCGTACATCGCAATCTCACTTCCGGTGACTCGGCCCTGTAGGGCAACCGTAGCGTCGATCGCGGTGAACGCATCTTGAAGAGCGTTTGAAGCGCCGGCAGGGGCCGTCAGCCGCCCACCGCGACGCCCACGCGGCCAGTCGACCAGCCCGGCACCGGCGGCAGGCCCAGATGTTCGCGCAGCGTTGCGCCACGATATGCGGCGCGGAAGCTACCGCGTTCCTGCAACAGCGGTACCACTTTGTCGACGAACTCGTCGAGGCCGCGTGGCGTCAGATGGGGCACCAGGATGAAGCCGTCGCAGGCGTCCAACTGCACGTGGCGATCGATCTCGTCGGCAACCTGCGCCGGTGTCCCGACGAACTGCTGGCGACTCGTCACCTCGATGATCAGTTGCCGGATCGACAAGTTCTCGGCCTGCGCGCGGGCCCGCCACGTCGCCGCGACGGTCTTCGGGTCGCCGTGGCGGACGCGTCCCCGGGTGATGTCGGGATTCTCGACGGGGTCGACGTCGGGCAGCGGCCCGTCGGGATCGTAGGCGGAGAGATCGATTCCCCAGACCTGCTCCAGGAAGGCGATCGCCGTCGGGCCGCTGACCTGCTGCTCACGGATGTGACGCGCGTGATCCTCCGCCTCCTCCGGGGTGTCACCCAGCGCGAACGTCGCGCCGGGCAGGACCTTCAGCTGGTCGGGGGCCCGCCCGTAGGCGACGGCGCGGTTCTTGACGTCGGCGTAGTAGCGCTGACCCGCCTCCAGCGATCCGTGCAGCGTGAATAGGGCATCGGCGTGCCGGGCGCCGAAGTCTCGGCCATCGCTGGAGTCACCGGCCTGCAGCAACACCGGATGGCCCTGCGGGCCGGCGGGGAGAGAGGCCACGCCGCGGACGTCGAACTGGGCACCGTGGTGTTCGACGGTGTGGATCCGGGCGGGGTCGGCGTAGATGCCGGCATCGACGTCGGTAACCACCGCATCAGGCGCCCAACCGTCCCAGAACCGCCGGGCGACGGTGATGAATTCCTCGGCCCGTTTGTACCGGTCGGCGTGGTCGAGGAACCCGCCGCGGCGGAAGTTCTCCCCGGTGAACGCGTCGGACGAGGTGACCATGTTCCACGCCGCGCGGCCGTCGGAGAGGTGATCCAAGGTCGCGAATTGCCTTGCCACCTCGTAAGGTTCGTTGAAGGTGGTGTTGATGGTGCCGGCCAGGCCGAGCCGATCGGTGACGGCGGCGAGTGCGGCGAGCACCGTGAAGGTGTCGGGCCTGCCCACTACGTCGAGGTCGTGGATCTTGCCGCGGTGTTCGCGCAGCCGCAGCCCCTCGGCCAGGAAGAAGAAGTCGAACAGACCGCGCTCGGCGGTTCGGGCCAGGTGCACGAAAGATTCGAACGCGATCTGGCTGCCGGCGTCCGGATCGGACCACACGGTGGTGTTGTTCACCCCGGGAAAATGCGCGCCGAGAATTATCTGCTTGCGGCGCTTGATCGTTCGCGCGCTCATCCGGTCAGCCCCCATCGTTTGGCGATCAGCTCGTGCGAGCGCAGTCGATCGGTGTGCCGGTGCGTCACGGATGTGATCACGAGTTCGTCGGCCCCGCTCACCCGGCGCAGCAGTTCCAGCCGATCGGCGACCTCGTCGGGATTACCGACGAATTGCGTTGCGGTGCGGTCGGCCACCAGCTCGAGTTCGTCGTCGGTGAGGGGTTCGCAGAGGTCGGGATCGGGGTAGGGGATCGCGCCCTGCCCGCTACGGATCGAGTGGACCCAGCGGCCGTAGCCGGCCGCCAGGTGCCGCGCGGTGGCGCTGTCCTCGGCGACGACGACATCGGCGGAGACCACCACGTAGGGCCTGTCCAGCCGGGCGGACGGCCGGAAGGCGTCGCGGTAGGCGGCGATCGCGTCAAGGGCGGTGCCCGGCGTGATGTGGTAGCTCGCGACGAACGGCAGCCCGCGGGCACCGGCGACATCCGCGCTCTGGCCGCGGGTGCTGCCGAATATCCAGGGTGTCAGCTGCCCGCGTTCGCCTGGGACGGCGTGCAATTCGTGACCGTCGACGCTGTAGGTGCCGTCGAGCAGCGCTTCGATGGCGTTGATCTGCTCACCGAAGTCGGCGGGTTGCGCGCACGGCTGGGCGAGCACCGAGGCCTGGGCCCGCATCCGGTCGCTCTTCATCAGCGCCGTGGGGTCGAACGGCGCGGGGATGACGATGCCCTCGACGTCGGTCCACGGCCGAGGCGCCGACGGGGACGCCACCGGCGGCGACGCGGCGGCCTCCGTGCGTCGCTGCCCGGATCGGCCCAGGCCCATGTCGATGCGATCCGGGTACAGCGCATCGAGAATGCCGAAGCTCTCCACGACCGCGACCGGTGTCGTGTGGCCGATCTGCACCGCGGCCGAGCCGACGCGGATGTGGTCGGTGGCCGCGGCGATCTGGCCGATCAGCACCGCCGGCGACGAGCTGGCCACCGCGACGAAGTGGTGTTCGGCGAGCCAGTAGCGCTTGTAGCCCCATCGTTCGGCGTTCTGGGCGAGGTCGATGGTGTTGCGCAGCGCCGTCGCGGGGTCGCACCCGGCGGTGATCGGGGACAGGTCGAGGATCGACAGCGGGGTCACGGTCACGGCGCCACCGCCGCGTAGCGGTTGGGTGCGGGAGCCAATTCGAGGCGTTCGCGCAGTGTTTCGCCGTCGCGGTAGGCGGTGCGGAACACTCCGGCACGCTGGAGCAGCGGCACCAGCTCATCGACGATCGCGGGCAGGTCGATCGCGTTGACCGCGGGCCGCAGTCGCACCCCGTCGACGCCGGCGTCCCGCCAGCGCAGGAGCAGATCGGCCAAATCGCTTGCGCTGCCGGCGAACACGTGCGCGTCGGAGGAGATGGCGGCGGGGGGCGTCAATGGGTCTTCCCCCAGCGAGACGACGAGATCGGCGTACACCTTCAGCGCACGCCCCGCCGAGCGCTCCGCTTGGGCGACTTCGTGCAAGATCGAGCGCAGCGAGTCGTCGTCGTGCGGGGTGATCAGCACGACGTCGGAGCCTGCGGCGGCGAAATCGTAGGCGCGCGTCGCGTGCGCCAGCGCCAGCACCACTGGCTGGCCCTGCGGCGGCCGCGGGGTGATGGACGGGCCTTTGACCGAGAAGTATTTGCCGGCGAAGTCGATGTAGTGCAGCTTGTCGCGGTCGATGTAACGCGCGGTGGCCACGTCACGGATGACGGCGTCGTCTTCCCAGCTGTCCCAGAGCCGCCGCACCA
>NZ_LZJB01000511.1:0-5263 GCF_001666895.1 Mycobacterium sp. E3298 | reverse complement strand
GTGTCGAGGCGCCGATCGCCGACCTCCACCACCGGCACACCGCGGCCCTCGAATCGCGCTGCCAGATCGGCGGTGCTGACCGCGACCACCGGGGCGGCGTCACCGAGCATGAACTCGATCCGGGTGTCCGGGGCGGAAGGATCGATCGGCAGGTACGCCGCCCCGGTCTTGAGCACCGCCGATCTGGCAGCGCGATTCGAGGGCCGCGGTGTGCCGGTGGTGGAGGTCGGCGATCGGCGCCTCGACACCGTGCCCGACACCGTCCTGGCGGAGCCGGGCGCCGACGGGCTGGCGTATCTGATTTACACCTCGGGTACCACGGGTGTGCCCAAAGGTGTTGGGGTTTCGCATCGTAGCGTGACGGCGTTGATCGGGTCGCTGGATGCGGGGTTGCCGGCGGCGGGGGTGTGGTCGCATGCGCATTCGTTGGCCTTCGACGTGTCGGTGTGGGAGATCTTCGCCCCGCTGCTGCGCGGGGGCCGGGTGGTGGTGGTCGCCGACGACACCGCGCGCGCGCCCGAGGATTTGCACGCCGTGGTTGTGGCCGAGGGTGTGAGCGTGTTGACGCAGACGCCGTCGGCGGTGGCGATGCTGGACCCGGTCGGTTTGGACGGGGTGGCGGTGGTGTTGGCCGGGGAGGCTTGCCCGCCCGAGGTGGTGGATCGGTGGGCGCCGGGGCGGGTGCTGGTGAACGCCTATGGGCCGACGGAGACCACGATGTGTGTGGCGATCAGCGCCCCGCTGCAGGCTGGGTCGGGGGTGCCGCCGATCGGGTCGCCGGTGGCCGGTGCGGCGCTGTTCGTGCTGGATGCCTGGTTGCGGCCGGTGCCCGTCGGGGTGGTCGGGGAGCTGTATGTGGCCGGATCCGGTGTGGCCGTCGGGTATTTGGGCCGGGCGGGGTTGACCGGTGCGCGGTTTGTGGCGTGTCCGTTTGGGCCGCCGGGGCTGCGGATGTACCGGACCGGGGATCTGGCGTGCTGGGGTGGCGATGGGCAGTTGCGCTACCTGGGTCGCGGCGATGAGCAGGTCAAGATCCGTGGGTATCGCATCGAGTTGGGGGAGATCCAGGCCGCGTTGAGCGCGTTGGACGGGGTGGGTCAGGCGGTGGTGATCGCGCGTGAGGATCGCCCCGGTGATAAGCGTCTGGTCGGTTATGTCACGGGTGCGGGTGACCCGGCTCTATTGCGGGCGCGGCTTTCCCAGCGGTTGCCGGCGTTCATGGTGCCCGCCGCGATCGTGGGCCTACCAGCCCTGCCGCTGACCGCCAACGGCAAGCTGGACGTCCGCGCGCTGCCGGCTCCCGAATACAGCGCCGGCCACTACCGCGCCCCGCAGAACCCGACCGAAGAGATCCTGGCCACCATCTTCGCCGACGTCCTGGGCCTCGACCGCGTCGGCGCCGACGACTCCTTCTTCGAACTCGGCGGCGACAGCATCCTGGCGCTGCAGGTGGTTTCGCGAGCGCGGGCCGCGGGCCTGACGTGCCGCCCGCGGGACGTCTTCGTCGAGCAGACCGTCGCCCGCCTGGCGACCGTGGCCGGAGTGGTCGACGGCGAAACCGTCGCGGCCGACGAGGGCCTCGGACCGGTGCCGGCCACCCCGATCATGCGGTGGCTGCATGAGATTGACGGTCCCATCGTTGAGTTCAACCAGACGATGGTGCTCCAGGCGCCCGCCGGGGCGACCGAAGCCGATGTCGGGGGAGCGCTGCAGGCCGTGCTCGACCGACACGCCATGCTGCGGCTACGCGTCGAGGGTGACGGCGACGACGGGTGGTCCCTTTGGGCGCCGGACGCGGGCTCCGTCGACGCGACCGCGTGCCTGCGGTCGGTGGACGTGCTCTCCGATGAGGCGTTGGTGGAGGCGCGGTCGAGGCTGAACCCGGCCGCCGGGGCGATGCTGAGCGCGGCGTGGGCCGCCCCCACGGGCCAGCTCGCGTTGGTCGTTCACCACCTGGCCATCGACGGGGTGTCGTGGCGAATCCTTCTGGAGGACTTGAACATCGCCTACGCCCAGGGGCGGGGCGGCCAGCCGGCCGCGTTGCCGGTGGGCGGGACGTCATACGCGCGATGGGCAACGCTGCTCCGCGAACACGCCCGCCGCCCGGAGGTCGTCGACCAGGCGGGTGCCTGGAAGCGGATCGCGGCCACGCCGTCCGCCTTACCGGCGGTGCGGCCCGGGGACACCTACGCCACCGCCGGGCATCTGACGGCCTCGCTGGACGTCGAGGACACCCGGACGCTGCTCGGGGAGGCGCCGGCGGCGTTCCACGCCGGCGTGCAAGACATCCTGTTGATCGCGTTCGGGTTGGCGTGCGCGGAGTTCGTGGGCCCCAACCTTTCTGCCCGCGGGCCGGTCGGCATCGACGTCGAGGGCCACGGTCGCCACGAGGAAGTCACGCCCCACGTGGACCTGTCGCGCACGATCGGCTGGTTCACCACCAAATACCCGGTGTCGCTGAGTGTCGGCGGGCTGGCCTGGGCCCAGGTGCGGGCCGGCGACGCGGCGCTGGGAAGCGTGATCAAAGACGCCAAGGAACAGCTCCGCGCCGTGCCGCACCCGCTGACCTATGGCGTGCTGCGCTACCTCAACGGTGACGTCGAGCTGGGCGACTCCGACCCGACGATCGGGTTCAACTACCTCGGCCGACTCGTCGCCGGAACCGAGCTCTCCGATGACTTGTGGCGGCTGCACCCCGAGAGCCTGTCCCTGGCGGCCGCCGCTGCGGCGATCCCGATGCCGTTGGCGCACACCGTCGAACTCAACGCCGGCACCATCGACACCGACAGCGGCCCGCGGCTGCACGCCGATTGGACGTGGGCGACGTCGGCCCTCGACGAAGCACAGATCGGCCGGCTGAGTCAACTGTGGTTCGAAGCCTTGTCCGGCATCTGTGCGCACGTGCGGGCCGGAGGCGGCGGGCTGACGCCATCGGACATCGCGCCAACCCGGCTGAGCCAACCGCAGATCGACGAACTCGGCCGGCGATACGACCTCGCCGACGTCTTGCCGCTGACCCCCCTGCAGCAGGGCCTGCTCTTCCACTCCAGCACCGCCCACGGCAACGACGACATGTACGCCGTGCAGCTGGATTTCACGCTCACCGGCCCCCTCGACCCCGACCGCCTGCACGACGCGGTGCGCACCGTGATCCACCGTCATCCGCACCTGGCGGCCCGGTTCTACGAACGGTTCGACGAGCCGGTGCAGGTCATCCCGGCCAATCCCGTTGTGGCGTGGCGATTTGTCGAGCTCGACACCGACGAGCAGATCGAGCGCCTGTGCGCGGCCGAACGCGCCGCCGTCGGGGACCTGGCCGACCAGCCACCGTTCCGGGTGGCGTTGATCCGCACCCGGCAAGACCGGCACCGGCTGGTGCTGACCAACCACCACATCGTGCTCGACGGGTGGTCGCTGCCGATCCTGCTGCGCGAGATCTTCACCAGTTACTACGGGGAGCGGCTGCCCGCGGCCGCGCCCTATCGCAGCTTCGTCACCTGGCTGGCCGATCGGGACCTCGACGCAGCCCGCGAGGCCTGGGCTCAGACGCTCGCCGACTTCGAGACGCCGACGCTCGTCGGCCCCAAAGACCGGTTGGGGCAAGGGCGGCGCGGCACCGAATCCTTCCGCGTGCCCGAGGAAACCACCCGCGCCCTCACCCAACTGGCCCGCGCCTGCCACACCACGGTCAGCACCGTGCTCCAGGGCGCCTATGCGTTGCTGCTGACCTCGCTGACGGGCCGGCACGACGTCGTCTTCGGCACCCCGCGATCCCGGGTGGGCCAGCTCGAGGTGGCCGGCGCGGAATCGATGGTGGGGCTGCTGATCAACACGGTGCCGGTGCGGGCGAACATCACCGCGACGACCACCACCGCGGACCTGCTGCGCCAGCTGCAGGACGACCACAACGACACCCTCGAGCATCAACACATGGCGCTCAGCGACATTCACCGCGCCACCGGCCACGAGCAGCTGTTCGACACCCTCTTCGTCTACGAGAACTACCCGATCGGCGACGGCATGCAGCTGGGCCCCGACGGGCTGGCGATCGCCGAGTTCACCAACCGCGAGTACAACCACTACCCGCTGACGGTCGAGGCCCTCCCGGGCCGCGAGCTCGGCCTGCACGTCGAGTTCGACGCGGACGTGTTCGACACCGCGAGCATCGAGGCGCTCGTCGAGCGGTTCCGCCGGGTGCTGGCGGGCATGACCTCCGATCCGGCGCGGCGCCTGTCGTCCATCGAGCTGCTCGACCGCGACGAGCGCGACCTGGTCCTGTCGCGCTTGTCCGGCGCCGGCGTGACCGCCCCGATGGAAGTCGCGCCGCAGCTGCTTGCCGCCGCGGTCGCCGCGAACCCCGACGGGGTCGCCGTGGTCGACGGCGAGCGGGAGCTGTCCTACCGCGAGCTCGACGAGTGGTCGAACCGCCTGGCGCGCACCCTGATCGATGCGGGCGTGGGTCCGGAGCGCGCGGTGGGCGTGGCGATGGATCGCGGCATCGAGCTGGTGGTCGCGTGGTGGGCGGTGGTGAAGGCGGGCGGCGTTTACACGCCGGTGGGGCTGGACCATCCTGTTGAGCGGGTCGCCGCGGTTCTCGACGCCGCGGGGGCGGTGTGCGTGTTGACCCGCGGGCACGACGAGGCGGCCGGGGCCGGCGCGCGCCCGGTGCTGCGGGTGGACGGGCTGGACCTGTCGGGACGCAGCGCCGAGCCGATCACCGACGCCGATCGGGCGGCGCCGCTGTCGACGCACAACACCGCCTACGTGATCTTCACGTCGGGTTCGACCGGCGCCCCCAAGGGCGTGGTGGTGAGCCACGCCGGGCTGCCGGGATGGGCGGCGGCGCAACGTGATTCGTGTGGGCTCGACGCCGACGCGCGGGCCCTGATGGTGGCCGCGCCGACCTTTGACGCTTCGGTGGGCGAGATGCTGCTGGCGGCGGTGTCGGGCGCGGCGTTGGTGGTGGCGCCGCCGCAGGTGTACGCCGGTGAACCGCTCACGGCGCTGCTGCAGAGCCAGCGCGTCAGCGCCGCGTTCATGACCCCGACGGTGCTGTCATCACTGGACCGTGCCCGGCTGGACGGGTTCGACAAGCTGATGATCGGCGGTGAGGCCTGCCCGCCGGAGTTGGTGGCCGCGTGGGCACCGGGCCGCCGCATGTTCAACGTCTATGGGCCGACCGAAACCACCGTCTGGGTCACCTCCAGTGCGCCGCTCTCGCCGGATCGGCCCGTCCGCATCGGCGTCCCCATCCCGGGCGTGC
>NZ_LZJB01000510.1:0-24328 GCF_001666895.1 Mycobacterium sp. E3298 | reverse complement strand
CACCCCCCAGCTGCGCGGCGCGCTCGACGGTGTGACGACGCTGTCGCGCACCCTGAACCGCCGCGACGAGGCGCTGCAAAGCCTTCTCGCGCATGCGAAGTCGGTGACCGGCGTGCTGTCCCAGCGCGCCGACCAAGTCAACAAGCTGGTCGACGACGGCAACGAGTTGTTCGCAGCGCTCGACGAGCGGCGGGCCGCCATCGGGCAGCTCATTTCGGGGATCCAGGGCCTGTCGGCGCAGATCTCCGGGTTCGTCGCCGACAACCGCAAGGAGTTCGGCCCGGCCCTGAGCAAGCTCAACGATGTGCTGAGCAACCTCAACGAGCGCCGCGACTACATCACCGAGGCCCTCAAACGGCTACCCACCTACGCCACCGAGCTCGGCGAGGTCGTCGGGTCCGGACCCGGATTCAACGTCAACGTCTACGGTGTGATCCCCGCGCCGTTGATCGCGACAATGTTCGACTTCTTCTACCAACCGGGCAAGATGCCGGCCAGCCTCGCGGACTACCTGCGCGGACTCATCCAAGAGCGCTGGATCATCAGGCCGAAGTCGCCATGATCAAGCGCCTCGCCGGCAGCCGGGGGCTGCGCTACACCACCGCGATCGCGCTTATCGCGGTGCTGGTGGGTGGCGTGTATGTACTGTCGTCGACCGGCAATACGCGAAGCATCGTCGGCTATTTCACGTCCGCCGTCGGCCTCTACCCCGGCGACCAGGTCCGCGTCCTCGGTGTTCCGGTGGGTCAGGTCGACACGATCGAGCCGCGGCCCTCCGACGTCAAGATCACCATGTCGGTGTCCAAGGGCGTGAAGATCCCGAAGGACGCCCAGGCGATCATCATGTCGCCGAACCTGGTGTCGGCCCGCTTCATTCAGTTGACACCGGCGTACACCGGCGGGGCGGTGCTGCCCGACGGCGGCAGCATCGGCCTGGGCCGCACCGGGGTCCCGGTGGAATGGGACGAGGTCAAAGAGTCGCTGACGAAGCTGGCTGTTCAGCTCGGGCCGACCACGGGATCGATGCAGGGTCCGTTGGGCCGGGCGATCAACCAGGCCGCGGACACCTTCAACGGCAACGGCGAGTCTTTCCACAACGCCTTGCGCGAACTCTCGCAAGCCGCTGGGCGGCTGGGTGATTCACGCAGCGACATTTTCGGGACGGTCAAGAACCTCCAGGTTCTGGTCAACGCGCTGTCGGCCAGCAACGAACAGATCGTGCAGTTCGCCGGAAACGTCGCCTCGGTGTCCCAGGTGCTCGCCGACAGCTCGCGTCACCTCGACACCACCCTGGGCACGCTCAATAAGGCGCTGTCCGACATCCGGGGTTTCCTGCACGAGAACAATTCGACCATCATCGATACCGTCAACAACCTCAACGACTTTGCCAAGACGCTGAGCGACCAGAGCGACAACATCGAGCAGGTGCTGCACGTCGCAGGCCCCGGCATCGCGAACTTCTACAACATCTACGACCCGGCGCAGGGCACGCTCAACGGCCTGTTGTCGATCCCGGAATTCGCCAACCCGGTGCAGTTCATCTGCGGTGGCTCCTTCGAAACGGCGGCCGGCCCGCGCGCTCCCGACTACTTCCGGCGCGCCGAACTCTGCCGTGAGCGGCTCGGCCCGGTGCTGCGCCGGCTCACCGTGAACTACCCGCCGCTGATGTTCCACCCGCTCAACACGATCACCGCCTACAAGGGCCAGATCATCTATGACACCCCGGAAACCCAGGCGAAGTCGGCTACCCCGGTGCCCGAACTGACCTGGATCCCGGCCAACGGTGCCAAGACCCCGCCCGCCGCGCAGAATCCGGCGGACCTGCAGGCCCTGCTGGTTCCGACGGCACCGCAGACTGGCGCGGCCCCGGCTCCCGGCCCGGCCTTGGGCAACGCCGGCCCCGCGCCCGGCCCGGCTCCCGGGAGCGCATTCGGGCCCCTACCCGGACCGCCGCCGGGCCAGGCGCCGCCGCAGGGCGACCGGGGGGGCGGCTAGATGAACCGAATGTGGTTGCGCGGCGGCGCTTTGGCGGCGGGCAGCGCGCTGCTGGCCGGCTGTCAGTTCAACGGGTTGAACTCGGTGTCGATGCCGGGCACCGCCGGGCACGGCAGCGGCGCATACTCGATCACCGTCGATCTGCCCGACGTGGCGACGCTGCCGCAGAACTCGCCGGTCATGGTGGACGACGTCACGGTCGGCAGTGTCTCCGGTATCGAGGCCGTGCAGCGCCCGGACGGTTCCTTCTATGCGGCCGTGAAATTGGGGTTGGACAAGAACGTCGTCCTGCCGGCCAACTCGACGGCGACGATCGCGCAGACGTCGCTGTTGGGTTCGATGCACGTCGACCTGGCGCGCCCGAAGGACAAACCGGCCGTCGGCCGCCTGAAAGACGGATCCAAGATCTCCGAGTCCAACACCGGCCGCTACCCCACCACCGAAGAGGTGCTGTCGGCCCTTGGTGTCGTGGTGAACAAGGGCAATGTCGGTGCGCTGGAAGAGATCACCGACGAGACCTACCAGGCCGTCGCGGGCCGGCAGGACCAATTCGTCGACCTGGTGCCCCGGCTGGCGGAACTGACCGCCGGCCTCAACCGGCAGGTCAATGACATCATCGACGCGGTCGACGGCCTGAATCGATTCTCGGCCAGCCTGGCCCGGGACAAGGACAACCTGGGCCGCGCGCTGGACACGTTGCCCGACGCGATCCGGGTGCTCAACAAGAACCGCGACCACATCGTCGAGGCGTTCTCGGCGCTGCACAAGTTGGCGAACGTCACCTCGCACATCCTCGCCAAGACCAAGGTGGACTTTGCGGCCGACCTCAAGGACCTGTACGCGGCCGCCAAAGCGCTCAACGACAACCGGAAGAACTTCGTCACCTCGCTGCAGCTCCTGCTGACGTTCCCCTTCCCCAACTTCGGTATCAAGAACGCGGTGCGCGGCGACTACCTGAACGTGTTCACCACCTTCGACCTCACCCTGCGCCGCCTCGGTGAAACCTTCTTCACCACCGCATATTTCGACCCGAACATGGCCCACATGAACGAGATCCTCAATCCGCCGGACTTTTTGGTCGGCGAGATGGCCAACCTGTCCGGACAGGCGGCCGACCCGTTCAAGATTCCGCCCGGCACGGCTTCAGGACAGTAAGGGGCGGACGTAGATGCACGACAAACTCACCAGGATCCAGCTGTGGATCTTCGCGGTGATCACGGCCATCACCCTGACCGTGATGGCGGTGTTCTACCTGCGATTGCCGTCAACGTTCGGGCTCGGAACGTATGCGGGGACGGCCGATTTCGTCGCCGGCGGCGGTCTGTACAAGAACGCCAACGTCACGTACCGCGGTGTCGCGGTCGGCCGCGTCGAGTCAGTGGGGCTCAATCCCAGCGGTGTCACCGCCGGCATGCGGCTGAACAGCGGGACGCCCATCCCGTCGAACGTCACCGCCACCGTCAAGAGCGTGTCGGCCGTCGGTGAGCAGTACATCGACCTGGTACCACCCGGCACACCGGCGACGACCAAGTTGCGCAACGGCTTCCGCATCGAGCGGCAGAACACCCGGATCGGCCAGGACGTCGCAGACCTGCTGAAGCGGGCGGAGGCGCTGACCAACAGCCTCGGCGACACCCGGTTGCGCGAGCTGCTGCACGAGACGTTCACCGCGACCAACGGGTCGGGACCCGAGCTGGCCCGCCTGTTCGAGTCCGCCCGGTTGTTGGTCGACGAGGCCAACGCGAACTACCCGCAAGCGTCGCAGTTGATCGACCAGGCGGGCCCGTTCCTGGAAGCACAGATCCGGGCCGGGGCCGACATCAAATCGCTCTCCGACGGGCTGGCGCGGTTCACGTCGGAGGTGCGGCAGGCCGACCCGGAGCTGCGTTCGACGCTGGCCACCGCACCGGGGGCAACCGACGAGGCCAGCACGGCGTTCTCCGGTATCCGGCCGTCCTTCCCCGCGCTGGCGGCCAGCCTGGCCAACCTTGGCCGGGTGGGCGTGATCTACCACAAGTCGATCGAGCAGCTGCTGGTCGTGCTGCCGGCGCTGTTCGCCGCGATCACGACGGCCGCCGGCGGTGCGCCCCAGGACGAGGGCGCCAAGCTGGACTTCAAACTCGACCTCAACGACCCGCCGCCGTGCGCCGTCGGCTTCCTCCCACCCCCGTTGATGCGCACGCCGGCCGACGAGACGGTGCGCGAGTTGCCGAGGGACATGTACTGCAAGGTCGCCCAGAACGACCCGAGTACCGTGCGCGGCGCGCGCAACTACCCCTGCCAGGAATTCCCCGGCAAGCGGGCGCCGACCGTGCAGCTTTGCCGCGACCCCAAGGGTTACGTGCCCATCGGCCGCAACCCGTGGCGCGGTCCGCCGGTGCCGTACGACACCCCGGTGACGAACGGGCTGAACGTGTTGCCGCCCAACAAGTTCCCCTATATCCCGCCCGGCGCTGAGCCGGATCCGGGCACGCCGATCGTCGGGCCGCCGCCACCGGGCGTGGTGCCGGGGCCGGGGCCGTTGCCCAACAAGCAACCGGCATACGACCCGCCACCGCCCAACGACAACGGGCCGCCACCGCCGTTCACGTCGTGGCAGCCGCCCGGGGTCCCGCCGGTGCCGCCGCAGCTGCCGTACCCCAAGTGGCTGCCACCGCCGGCCCCGCCGGAAGGGATCAACCCCCCGCCTGCGGGCCCGGGACCGGAGAAGCCGTGGGGACCGCCGCCCGGCGGTCAACCGCAGGCCAGCGGGCCGGCGTACGCCACCTACGACGAAAAGACCGGCGCATTCAAGGACCCCGCCGGCGGCACTGGTATTTTCGCGGCCGGTGCTAGCGGCGCGTCGAGCGCCGAGAATTGGGTGGACCTGATGCTTGATCCGAGGCCGATGTAGTGACAGTCGAGCCAACGACCACTGCGCGTGCGCGTCGTCGGGCGTCCCGTGCGGCCGGCCCGGCGAAAGCCGAGTCGACCGAGGCGGCGACGGTGCAGGTCGAGGCGGCGCCGGCGCAGCCGGCCAAGCCGGTCAAGACCCTCAAGTCCCTCAAGCCGCCACCGCGGCGGCAGCCGCACCGCGCGCTGGTGGCATGGATCTCGTTCGCGGCCGCGCTGTTGGCCATCGGCGCGTTGGCCGGCTGCCTGGCCGTGCTCGTCGTCCAGCAACGGCACGCCAACGCCCAGCAGACGCGCGACCAACGGTTCGTCGACACCGCGACGCAGACGGTGGTCAACATGTTCAGCTACAAGCAGGACAACATCGACGAGAGCGTCAACCGTTTCTACAACGGCACCAGCGGACCGCTGCGCGGAATGCTGGGCGCCAACAACAACATCGAGAATCTCAAGGGCATATTCCGCTCCACCAACGCGACGTCGGAGGCCGTCATCAACGGCGCCGCCCTCGAGGGCGTCGACAACGTCACCGACAACGCGTCCGTGCTCGTTTCGGTGCGGGTGACCGTCGCCGACATCGACGGCGTGAACAAGCCGTCCATGCCCTATCGCCTGCGGGTCATCGTGCACGAGGACGAGCAGGGACGGATGACGGGCTACGACCTGAAGTATCCCAACGGGGGCAATTGATGCGGTGGCGGCGCTGGCTGCTCGTCGTCGCGGGCTACCTTCTGATCGTGGTGTTCGTCGGGTTGTCCGCGGCGGCCGGCTGGTTCTACTGGGGGCGGGTGCAGACGCGCGGCGAGGAGGCGGCGCGGGCGGTGCTACCCGGCTTGGCCACCAAGGAGATTCCCGAGGTCTTCGCCTACGACTATCAGACGGTGGAACGCAGCCTCAGCGACGCGTACCCGCTGCTCACCCCTGACTACCGCCAGGAATTCCGGAAAAGCGCCAACGCGCAGATCATTCCGGAGGCCAAGAAGCGTGAGGTGGTCGTCCAGGCCAGCGTGGTGGGCGTGGGCGTCATGTCCGCCAAACGCGAATCGGCATCGCTGATGGTCTACATGAATCGCACCGTGACCGACAAGACGCGCCAGCCGCTATACGACGGCAGCCGGTTGCGGGTGGACTTCAAGAAGATCGGCAAGCAATGGCTGATCGCCTACATCACGCCGATCTAGTAGCACATCGCAATCCCGTTGCAGTACAACGGATAACGTTCGATTGGGCTCGGCGGCGGGCCGGTCATCTGCAGCGAGAACGGCGTTTTCGTCATTCCCGGCTGCATCCCGCAGACGGCGCCGTGCATGCTGGTGTGGGTGCCGCTCATGTTCTCGTCGCTGAACGCATACGTTTCGGTCGACGGCGCGGTGCCGCCGCCCGGACACGAAACGCCGTCTGACTTCTCGACTTTGAAGGTCCACAGCATGCTGGTCATCCGGGCCCTGCCGCTGAAGTTCTGCAGCTTGTCCGCGGGATTGATCTGCTCGGCCGTCGAACTCACGATGTTCAGGGCGCAGTTCATCGCAAACACGATCGGATCCGAATAGTCGTTCATGTTTCGGGTTCCGGACGGCTGATCGCACAACGCCGAGATCGTCCAGGTCACCCCGGAGACCCCGGCCTCGTTGTAGTTGTAGTTGCCATCCGGCGGCGGTCCCACCGCGTGCGCCGGGTCGCCGGACTCCAGCGCAATTCCAATGGCGACTGCCGAGACGATGCCGGCGCCGGCGGCCAGTCCGCGACGGAGCTTCACGATGCCCTCCCTTCCGGACCCTTCCCCTGCACCGATCCATCGAGTATCACAGCGTTTGCGCGGCAACACCATGGGTTCGCGCCGCTCACTCGCCGTCCTGTGGGTTCGCCAACGCGTCGAGGAACGACCGCGCCCACCGGTCGACGTCGTGGGCCAGCACCTGGCGCCGCATCGACCGCATCCGGCGCCTGCCCTCCTCGACGTTCTGGTTGAGCGCCGCCTCGATCGCATCCTTGACGCCGTCGAGGTCGTGCGGATTGACCAGGTAGGCCTGCCGGAGCTCGGCGGCCGCGCCGGTGAACTCGGACAGGACCAGGGCACCGCCGAGGTCGCTGCGGCAGGCGACGTACTCCTTGGCCACCAGGTTCATGCCGTCGCGCAGGGGGGTGACCAGCATGACGTCGGCGGCCACGAAGAAGGCGATCAACTCATTGCGGGGGACCGGACGGTGCAGGTAGTGAACGACCGGATGGCCGACCTCCGCGTATTCGCCGTTGATGTGGCCCACCTGGCGTTCGATGTCGTTGCGCAGGATCTGGTAGCTCTCCACGCGTTCGCGGCTTGGTGTGGCCAGCTGGACCAGCACGGTGTCATCGCGCTTCGCGCGGCCCTCCGCGAGCAGCTCGGAGAAGGCCTTCAGCCGCACATCGATGCCCTTGGTGTAGTCGAGCCGGTCGACGCCCAGCAGCACCTTGCGGGGGTTGCCCAGCTCGGCGCGGATCTCCCGGGCGCGGCGCCTGACGTCGCGGTCGCGGGCGGCCTGGTCGAGCGAGCCGGAATCGATGGAGATCGGGAATGCGCCCACCCGGACGACGCGCGACCCGAGCTCGACCTCCCCGAACCGCGAGCGCACCCCGACCGAGCCGCGGGAGGTGTTGACGCCGATCAGCCGCCGGGACAAAAACAGGAAGTTCTGGGCGCCGCCGGCCAGGTGGAAGCCCACCAGGTCCGCGCCGAGCAGTCCCTCGATGATCTCGGTGCGCCAGGGCAACTGCATGAACAGCTCCACCGGCGGGAAGGGGATGTGCAGGAAGAAGCCGATGGTCAGATCGGGCCGCAGCTGCCGCAGCATTTTGGGGACCAGTTGCAGCTGGTAATCCTGGACCCACACGGTCGCGCCCTCGGCGGCGGCGCGCGAGGTGGCCTCGGCGAAGCGCCGGTTGACCTCGACGTAGCGTTCCCACCATTCCCGGTGGTAGATCGGCTTGACGATGACGTCGTGGTACAGCGGCCACAGCGTGGCGTTCGAGAACCCCTCGTAGTACTGGGCGATGTCGTCGGCGCTCAACCGCACCGGGCGCAGTTCCAGGTCCTCCTGGACGATGGGCTCGTCGTCGAAGTCGGTCTCCTCTTCGGCGACGCCCGCCCAGCCGACCCACGCGCCCCGCCTGCGGCGCAGCAGCGGCTCCAGCGCGGTCACCAGACCGCCGGGGCTGCGCTTCCACGCCCGGGTGCCGTCGGAAAGCCGCTCCTGGTCTACCGGCAGCCGGTTGGCGACCACCACGAAGTCGGAATTCCCGAAGGTTGAGTCGTGCCCGTCCCCGGGAGCCATCTACGCGTCGAGTTTTGCGGGCCCAATGCCGAGCATGGACAGGAATACGCGGCACTCGTCGGCGTCGTTCGCGTATGCCGCGACGACTCGCCTGGCCTGGCTGGCGGTGCTGTCGGCAACCGGTTCCACGTCGCCGATCTCGCCAGGGTCAGATTTCGTAGCCATGACTTAACTGTAGGTGATGGGAGGATGGGCAGGTGGGCGAGGACTTGATGTTCGGATCCCGACGGCCCACCCAACCGGGGCGCACTTACACACTGGCCGTAATGTGTAACGACGTCGGACCTGACAACGAGTGAGGTGGGCCGAATGACACTCTCAGAGCAAGCCCGTTCCCAGACGGGCAACTCCGAGGCTGACGAGTTGGTGAGCTACGAGACCCTCGACGAGGGCCGCATCGCGCGGATCTGGCTCAACCGGCCCGAAGCGCACAACGCGCAAAGCCGCGGCCTGCTGATCCAGCTCGACGAGGCGTTCCTGCGCGCCGAGGCCGACGACACCGTGCGCGTGGTGATCCTGGCGGCGCGCGGTCGCAACTTCTCCGCGGGCCACGACCTCGGCTCCGAGTTGGCGATCGCCGAGCGCAGCCAACTGCCGAGCTTCCGCATCAACGGCGGAACCCGCGATCCGATCGTGGAGAAGATCTACCTGCAGGAGTGGCACTACTTCTTCCAGAACACCTGCCGCTGGCGGGACCTGCGCAAGATCACCATCGCGCAGGTGCAGGGCAACGCGATCTCCGCGGGCTTGATGCTGATCTGGGCGTGCGACCTGATCGTCGCCGCCGACAACGCAAAGTTCAGCGACGTTGTGGCGGTGCGCTTGGGGATGCCGGGCGTCGAGTATTACGCCCACCCTTGGGAATTCGGCCCGCGCAAAGCCAAAGAGCTGCTGCTGACCGGAGATTCGCTGGACGCCGACGAGGCCTACCGCCTCGGCATGGTCTCCAAGGTGTTCCCCGTCGACGAGTTGGCCGACAAGACACTGGAATTCGCCCGGCGCATCGCCGACCGCCCCACGATGGCGGCGCTGCTCGTCAAGGACTCGGTCAACGCCGCCTCCGACGCGATGGGCTTCACCGAGGCGCTGCGGCACGCGTTCCACATCCACGAGCTCGGCCATGCGCACTGGGCGGCCCACAACGAGAACAGGTACGCGGTCGGCCTGCCGCCCGACGTCGAGGACTGGCGCAACGCCAAGCCGACGCAGGTCGCCCGGCGCGATACGCCGTAGCTTTCGTCGGCTGCTCCGGCAGGACCGACCGGTTGTCGCGCGGAGGCGGGCAAATCGTCGATCGCTTCTGATCGGGGGCCATTGGGGCCGGTGTGACGAGCACCCGTCGGAACGGCAAGTTTTCCGCGTGGTTCGATATCTAGAACCTGTTCCAGTTCGAGAGGGCGTCGCGTGCAGCTTTCATTCGAAAACCGGACGTATCTGGTCACCGGCGGTGGCAGCGGTATCGGCAAGGGCGTCGCCGCCGGCCTGGTCGCGGCGGGCGCCTCGGTGATGATCGTCGGCCGCAACCCCGACCGGCTGGCGGGGGCCGTCAGCGAGATCGAAGCGCTTCCAGGCAGCGGTTCGATCCGCTACGAGCCGACCGACGTCACCAACGAGGAGGAGGCGGCCCGAGCGGTGGACGCCGCGACGGCCTGGCACGGTCAACTGCACGGGGCGGTGCATTGCGCGGGGGGTTCGGAGACGATCGGGCCGATCACCCAGATCGACTCGGAGGGCTGGCGGCGCACCGTCGACCTCAACGTCAACGGCACCATGTACGTGCTCAAGCACGTCGCAAGGGAGCTGGTCCGCGGTGGCGGCGGCTCGTTCGTCGGCATCTCCTCTATCGCGGCCAGCAACACCCACCGTTGGTTCGGTGCCTACGGGGTCAGCAAGTCGGCCGTTGACCACATGATGCAGTTGGCCGCCGACGAGCTCGGCCCGTCCTGGGTGCGGGTCAACAGCATCCGGCCGGGCCTGATCCGCACGGATCTGGTGGCTCCGGTGTTCGCCCTGCCGGAGGTGAGCGAGGACTACCGCGCGTGCACGCCGCTGCCCCGCCCCGGTGAGGTCGAGGACGTCGCCAACCTGGCGATGTTCCTGCTCAGCGATGCCGCCTGCTACATCACCGGGCAGGTCATCAACGTGGACGGCGGGCTGATGCTGCGCCGCGGCCCCGACTATTCGGCGATGCTGGAACCCGCGTTCGGGGCCGACGGGTTACGCGGGGTCGTCTGACACCAGGCCTGCGTCCCGGTCGGCGAGCGTGGCGAGCGCCGACCAGTCCAAGTGCCCGCCGCCGGTCGCCACCAGCGTGAGGAAGCGGTCCCGCAGCAGGCTCGCGACCGGCAGTGGCACTTCCAGCTGCTCCGCGGCGGCCAGGGCCAGGCGAACGTCTTTGAGGCCCAGCTGGGCGGCGAAGCCGGCCGGCTCGAATTGCCGCCGCGCGATGAGCCCGCCGTAGGTCTGATAGGCGGGCGCGGAGAACAGCGTCGACGTGAGGATGTCCACATAGTGCTGCCTGTCGACGCCGGCCTTGGCGACCAGCGCGACGGCCTCACTGAGGCTCTCGATCACCGACGCGATGAGGAAGTTGCCGCTCAGCTTCACCAGGTTGGCGGTGTGCGGCTGCTCGGACACCACGAAGGTGCGCTGCCCGATCGCGTCGAACAACGGGGTCAGCGGCTGCAGTACCTGCGGCTCGCCTGCCGCAACCACGAAAAGCTTTGCGGCCGCGGCCGCCTCGGGCCGGCCGAACACCGGCGCAGCGGCATACCGTTGTCCGGCATCGGCGTGCGCCGCCGCCAGGCGCTCCGAGAGGGCGACGCTGATGGTGCTCGACGAGACGTGCGTGGCGCCCGGTGCCAGCGAAGCGACGACGCCGCCGTCGCCGAAGGCCACACCCTCGACGGCCCGGTCGTCGGTCAGCATCGTGAACACGACCTCGCCCTGGCACGCGTCGGCAACGGTGCGCGCCGCTGACGCGCCGGCCTGGACGAGCGGTTCCACCTTTTCGGGGGAGCGGTTGTAGACGGTGACGCGGTGGCCCGCCTGCACGAGGTTCGTGGCCATGCCCTGGCCCATCTTCCCCAGGCCGATGAATCCGATGTCCATGCCTACACTGTGCCCTTTCCGCGGCGCGGCATGGCGCGCTCCTTACGATGATGGGCACGCCTAGTGACGGGAGCGGCAGATGAAGCGACTCGAGGGCAAGCGGATCCTGGTGACCGGTGCCGCGTCGGGCATCGGGCAGGCGACCGCGCTGCGGCTGCTCGACGAGGGCGCAACGGTGGTGGCCTCCGACGTCGCGGAGGCCGGCCTGGACGCCACCCGGTCCCGGGCGGACGAGGCCGCCACCGCCGGCCGCCTCACCACCCTGCCGATGGACGTCGGCAACGAGGACTCGGTGATCGACGGCGTGTGCATGGCCGTCGAGACGCTCGGTGGCCTGGATTCGTTGGTCAATGCCGCCGGCATTCTGCGCGCGGCGCACACCCACGAGACCACCCTGGATCTCTGGAACCAGATCATCGGTGTCAACCTGACCGGCACGTTTCTCGTTGTCCGCGAAGCGCTTCCGACGCTGCTCGGGAACTCGCGCAGCACGATCGTCAACTTCAGTTCGACCTCGGCCTCGTTCGCCCACCCCTACATGGCGGCCTACGCCGCGAGCAAGGGCGGAATCCAGGCCTTCACTCATTCACTGGCGCTCGAATACGCGCGCGACGGCTTGCGCGCCGTGTGCGTGGCACCCGGCAGCATCAAGTCCGGGATCACCGACGCGACCGGCGGGTACATCCCGAAAGACGCTGACTGGGCGCTGTTTTCGAGGCTGATGCCGATACTGCCGACCACGGTCGAGTCCAGCGGAACCGGGATGGCCGACCCGAGCGTGGTCGCCGGGGTGATCGCCATGCTGGTGTCCGAGGACGGCGCGTTCATCACCGGAACCGAAATCCGCATCGACGGGGGAACCCACGCCTGACCAAAAAGGGGGCGCCCGCGCCGCTAGTTGAATGGCGGCGACCCGCCGCGCCCGGCTTCGCCGCGCTTGCGATCGCCGCTAGCCAGATGGCGGCGACCCGCCGCGCCCGGCTTCGCCGCGCTTGCGATCGCCGCTAGTTAACGCAGGGCACGCCGCCGCCGTCGATCGGCTTCCCCTGATCGGGCGTCGGGTAGGTCGTGGTGGTGCCGTTGTAGTAATACGGCTTGGCCTTGCTGGACGTTGTGGTGCTTGACGTTTCGTCCGACGTGCCGTCGTCCACCGTCGACACCGAGAAGTTCGTATCGACGGTCACCCGAATGTGTCCGGGCTGGACGTTGGGATCGGGCTGACTGGGCGCGTCGAGGCCGAGCAGCTTGGCCACGTTGCGCGCGTCGGTCTCGGCCCCCGCGCCGTAGGCGACCGTGCTCGCGGTCGGTTCGCCCGAGTTGCGGTCGCGGGTCTGACCGGTGGTGTAGCCGTGGTTCTGCAGCGCGTGGGATACCTCGGTCGCGAGCCCGCTCAAGCTGCCGGCATTGATCACGTCGACGACGGTCGACGGGCTGGGCTTGGCGGCCGTGGTGGCGGGCGTAGTGGTGGCAGGCGAGGCGCCGATGGCCGTCGCCACCTCGGCCTTGATCGCGGCCGGGTCGATGATGTTGACGTCCTGGCCGTCGATGTTGTCGTACCGCACCACCGGCAGCGTCCGGAACTCGACCTGGCCGCTGGAGGCAAGCGAGCCGAGCCGCTGGATCATCTCCTCGTCCCAACCGGCCGACAGCACCACATCCTTGCGCGCCACCGCCATCAGGCTCTTGAGCTTGTCCAGGTTGGTGAAGGTGCCGGCGGCCTGCAACTCCTGCATGACCGACGAGATGAACGCCTGTTGGCGGTGGGTGCGGTCCAGGTCCCCGTTTTCCAGGCCGTGGCGCTGCCGGACGAAGGACAGGGCCTGGGAGGCGTCCAGCGTCTGCCGCCCGGCCGGGAAGTCCGCGCCGGAGTACGAGTCGTAGACCGGATGGTTGAGGCAGACCTCCACCCCGCCGAGCGTCTGGGCCAGGTCGTAGAACCCGGCCAGGTTGACCTCGGCGAAGTAGTCGATGGGAACGCCGGTCAGGCTGCGCACCGCGCGCAGCGTCGCCGCCCGGCCGGCTTCACGGCCCTTGGTCTCGAGTTCCTTTTGGCTGCTGGTGCCCTGGTTGGCGAGCTTGTTTGCGACGTACTGCTTGGTGAGGCCGTACGCCTCCTTGATCTTGATGTGGTTGTATCCGGGGACCCCGTTGAAGGCCACCCAGTCGTCGCGGGGGATGGAGAAGGCGACCACTTTGTTGTCGGCACTGACGTGCACGAGGATCAGCGTGTTGGTGTTGTAGCCGCCGTCGTCGGAATCGCCTGCGTGGAGGTGCTTCAAGATCGACCAGGGTAGGTCGTTGCCGTCCTGATCCTTTCGCGAGTCCAGCCCGATCAGAAGGATGTTCATGTCGTCGCCGCTGGACCGCGGGTCGTCGGGCTGCAAAGCGTTCGAGACGGTGATCCCGCCGAGCGCGCCGTGCGCGACGTAGTAACCCGCCCCGGTCAACCCCACCGCGGCCACCGAGATCAGCGCGCCCAGGGTGCGCGTCAGCCCCCTGCGGAAACGGGAGTGCTGACGGACGGCTCGGTGGCGGCGGTGGGCGCCGCCCGAGCGGGCCATCACAAACCTCTGCCCACACCCAGCGCATCACCAGGCACCGCACCGGCGGTTTGCGGCGATGTCGCTTCAAGCATGGTGTCAAGTATGCGTTAGCTTGCTGTGAAGCCCCCAATCGAGAACGCCCGCGAACCGGGCCCCGGCCGGCCGCCCGCGCACGAATTTTCCGACCCAATCTTCGCCTGACCAGCGCTTTCTAGTTGAAGCGTCGCGCGGTGGTCTCGACTAGGTCACACCGCCGCCCAGACCGGCTCGAAGTCGTTACCGAGCTGGTGCTGCGGCTAGCGGGCTTTGACGAGGTCGTCGCCGGATTCGTAGAAGATGGTGATGTTCGTGCCGGTCATGACCTCGGCGAGGTACACGCCCAGCGGCTCCACCTCGTAGTAGTAGTGGATGTTGCCTTGGGGGTCCACCGCCGTCGCGCACGAGAGGCCCGGCGCCCCGCATCGTTGTTTGATCGGTGCGGCCAGGACGGCGAGCACCACCAGCACGGCTATCCCGACCCTCACCGCGGCTTTGTTCAATCCTTGCTTCGCCGTGGGTGCCGGATGCATCACCGTTGGAGTGTAAGCGGCATGCCGGCCCGGGTCGGCCACGCGCAGTAGGGTTTCTCAGCTATGGCCACTGCAAACCGGGACGGCGCGCCGTCGCCGCAGACCCGGGTCGAGGTTCTGGGCAACATCGGACCCAACTGGTTCGCCTCGGTGATGGGCACCGGCATCGTGGCCATCGCCGGCGCCACCTTGCCCGTCCACGTGGTCGGGTTGCGCGCATTCGCCCAAGTGGTCTGGGTGATCGCCGCCGTCCTGCTCGTCGGGCTGATCGTCCTGGTGGGCGGTCACTGGCTACGTCACCCCACCGTGGCCCGTACCCACGCGCGCAACCCGCAGATGGCGCACTTCTACGGCGCGGCACCCATGGCCCTGATGACGGTGGGTGGGGGAGCGGTGCTGGTCGGCAGGGACCTGATCGGTGGGCGCATCGCCGTCGACCTGGATTGGGCGCTCTGGACCGGGGGCACGCTGGGCGGGCTGTTCACCGCGGTGAGCATTCCCTACCTGATGTTCACCCAGCACAATGTCGAGCCCGACGCGGCGTTCGGGGGCTGGCTGATGCCGGTGGTTCCGCCAATGGTGACCGCGGCCATGGGGGCGCTGCTGCTGCCACACATGACGGCGGGCACCGGGCGCGAGACCATGCTCTTCGGCTGCTACGCGATGTTCGGGCTGTCGTTGCTGGCTTCCCTGAACATCATCGCGATGATCTGGGCCCGCCTGACGCTGTACGGGACGTCAGGCTCGGCGCGCGTGCCCACGCTGTGGATTGTGTTGGGCCCACTCGGGCAATCCATCACGGCCGCAGGTCTTTTGGGGGCCTGCGCCGGACTGGCTGTTGATCGCGAACTGGCCGAGGACCTGAACGCCTTCGCGATCCTCTACGGAGTCCCGGTCTGGGGCTTCGCGGTGTTGTGGATCGCGCTGGCGACCGCGTTGACCGTGCGCACACTGCGGCGCGGGATGCCGTTCGCCCTGACGTGGTGGAGCCTGACCTTCCCGGTCGGAACGTTCGTCACGGGCACCTCCCAGCTCGCCGGCCACACCCACCTGCCCGCGTTCCGGGTGGCCGCGGCCGTCGCGTACGCCGGGCTGCTGTTCACGTGGTTGCTGGTGGCTGTGCGGACCGCTCGCGGGAGCCTGCGCGGAAACCTGCTCAAGCTGCCGCCGAGCAACGTGCCGGTCAAGGCCAGCAAGGAACCGGTGTCCTGACCAAGGCCGTGGGCGTTTCGATCCCCCGGGTCGGCGGGTAGGCCTCCATGAGCCGATCGGAGGCTCGGTGTCGGACACCAGCGGGCCGCCGGGGCGCGGCACCGGCCAGTGGCACGTCCGAGCGGTTCACGCCGGTCGAGCCGCCGCAACGTTTGACGCCAGCAGAACCGTCTGGGGCGCAAACACGAAGCTTGACCAAGGAGGTTAAGGATGCGCGCTGAGGAAGGCGACGAAACCGTCAAGGACTACGCCGCGGAGGGGAAACAGGCTCTCGGCAGGATCAAGTCATCCCAACGGTCGGGCAACCGGTTTGGCGACGTCGCCAAGCGGTTCGCCAGGCTTTGGGGAGGCGACCGCGCGGCCGAAGACGGGCCCGGCGAACCGGGCTAGTCACACCGACGCCGGATACCGGTGAGCCCACGGGCTCGCCTCTTCGAGTTGGGCCGCCAACCGGAGAAGATCGCCGTCCGCGCCGAGCCGGCCCACCAACTGCACACCGAGCGGGAGTCCGATGCCGGTCCAATGCAGCGGCACGCTTATCGCGGGACGCCCGGTGAGGTTGGCCAGCTGCGTGTAGGGCACCCAGCCCAGGCTCTCCTGGATCAGCTGATCGAGAATCCCACTGCGCGCCATGACTTTTCCCGCATGCAGCGTGCTCGCGACGCGGGCCACCCGTTGCAGAAGGCGCGGCGTCGCGGTGGCCCCGATGCGCAGCGGCGGGGTCGCGAGAGTTGGGGTCAGCAAGCAGTCGAAGCTTTCGTGGAACGTGGCCAGGCACCGGATGTGCTCGTTGCGGTTTTCCAGCGCGAAGATAGGTGCCAAAACGCCGGTGGCCCTGGCGAGTTCACTCACGGCCAAGGTGTCGGCCTCGAAATCGCGGTCGCGGGCGCCGGTGCGTTTCCTGGCGTCTGCGACATGGTGGTAGAGCTGCGCGAACCAGATGGTGAGGAAGTCACGGGCCAGGGCGGCGTCGTCGTACGGGGGCGGCACCTCCTCGACGTGATGCCCCAGATCGTTGAGGAGGCTCGCCGCCCGTTCCACCGCGGCGACGGATTCCCGGTCGGGATTCGGGTTGATCGCCGAGGACCAGGAGTACCCGATCCGCAGCGCGTCCGGGCGACCCTTGATGTGATCGGCGAAAGTGCCTCGCGGAAGGGCGACTTCGTAAGCCGCATGCGGATCACGGCCGACGATCGCGTCGCATAGCGCGGCGCTGTCACGTACGGTGCGTGAAACCACACCCTGGGTGACCATCCCGAACATCGGCTCGCCCGTCTGCGGGCCGTAGGGCGACAGGCCCCTACTCAGCTTGAGGCCGACGAGCCCATTGCAGGCGGCGGGGATGCGGATCGATCCGCCTCCGTCGTTGGCACCCGCGGCCGGAACGATCCCGGCCGCGACCGCCGCGCCGGACCCGCCCGAAGATCCGCCCGGAGTGTGCCCGGTGTTCCACGGGTTGCGCGCCGGACCCCAATAATCCGATTCCGTCACGCCCTTGGCCCCGAACTCGGGGGTGTTGGTCATCGCGAAGATCACCAGTCCCGCGTCCAGGAACCGCTGAGTGACCAACGCGTGTCGGTCGGCCACGTCGTTGGCCAGCGACCGGGAACCGCTCGAGGTCGGAAAGCCGCGGTACTCCTGAGCGAGGTCTTTGATCACGAAGGGCACGCCGGCGAACGGCCCGCTCAGGTCCGGATCGGCCGCCCGGGAGTCCGCGACGTCGCCCAGCCGGCGAACGATCGCGTTCAACCGTGGATTGACCGCGTCCGCTCGTTGCCTCGCCAGTGCGAGAAGTTCGGCGGCCGTGATCTGCTTCGCCGCCACCAGTTCGGCCAACGCGGTCGCGTCCAGGGACATGTACTCGTCAAGGTTCATCGTTTTCTCCTCCGGACGCCCCGGTGCATCGTATTGAAGCGGCTTAGTATCACCAGATGCCGATGGCAGTCGAACCGTTTTCAATCCAGGGGCCCGGTGGCGTCCGAATCGTCGCGGACCGACTGGGTGATCCTGACGCGCGGGCCGTGGTGTTCCTGCACGGCGGCGGACAGACCCGCCGCTCGTGGGGCAAGGCCGCTGCCGCCGTCGCGCAGCGCGGCTGGCAAGCCGTCACCGTCGACCTGCGCGGCCACGGCGAATCCGACTGGTCCGACGAGGGTGACTACCGTGTCGTCAGCTTCGCCGGCGACGTCGAGGAGGTGTTGGGCACCCTGCCGCCGCAGCCGGTACTCGTCGGCGCCTCTCTGGGTGGGTTCACCTCGATGCTGCTCGCGGGCGAGCTCGCGCCGGGCATCGCGAGCGCGGTCGTCCTGGTCGACATCGTCCCGAACATGGACCAGTCCGGGGCCAATCGGATCCACGCCTTCATGTCCGAGCGGGTGGAATCGGGCTTCGCCTCGCTTGACGAGGTCGCCGACGCCATCGCGGAATACAACCCGCACCGGCCGAGGCCGACCGATCTGGACGGGTTGACCACGAACCTGCGCCGTCGCGGCGATCGCTGGTACTGGCACTGGGATCCCCAGTTCATCAGCGGGACCGCGGCTTTCCCGCCATTCGAGGTCACCGACCCCGATCGGATGCACGCGGCAGTCGACGCGATCCTGCGCGGCGGCGTGCCGATGCTGTTGATCCGGGGCCAGATGAGTGACCTCGTCAGCCAGGAACGCGCCGACGAATTCCTGGAGCGCTTCCCACAGGTCGAGTTCACCGACGTTCGCGGTGCGGGGCATATGGTCGCCGGTGATCGCAACGACATCTTCGCCGACGCCGTGCTGGGCTTCCTTGCCCGTCATGTCGGCGGGTGATCGTCGCTTCCTGGACGAAAGTTGTTGCCTCTTACAGTATCCACTGGGTTTTGTCGCCCTAGTCAATATGCTGCGGTGCGATGCCGCCTTCGGCGAACCACCCAGGCGGCTGAAACCCGCTGGCGCTGTTAACATGCTGCCCGACACTTCAAGAGAGGCGGCGTGGCCATGCGGTGGTTGCGAGGGTTGGGCTTGGTCGGTGCTGTGGTCGTCGCCGCGACGACGCTGGCGAACCCGGCGCGAGCCGACGGCGGAGTGACGCCGGGCATCAAGGTGGAAGACGAAAACAGCTCGTGCACAGCGGGTTTCGCGGCCCAGGGCAATGACGGCAGTTATTACCTGATGACCAGCGGCCACTGCGACGCCCATGACGGTTCGTTGTGGACGTACGGGAATGACGTTCCCCTGGGCAAGATCACCGCCAGCGAGAAAGAGGGCGACACGAAGGACGCCGCTATCATCCTCCTCGACCCGAGCGTCGGTGCGCCGTCGGGTGATGTCGGCGGCAGGTACGTGGTGCGGGATGTGTTGAGTGCGCAGCAGATTCGCGAAGGTATGCCTTTCTGCAAAGTTGGCGCGGTTACCGGTGAAACCTGTGGTTTCGTAAAACACGTCGAGAATGGGGTGGTAACCGCCAGCGTGTTCAGCCTCAACGGCGACAGCGGCAGCCCGGGCTTCGTGAAGAACCCCGACGGCACCGTGAGCGCGGTTGGCCTGCTGATGTCGTCACCCGACGGCGACGACTACACGACCGACTTCGCGCTCATCGATCCGCTGCTCGGCAGCTGGGGATTACGCGTTCTCCCCTGAGAGATGCCGCGTCCCCTGCGTCTTTAACCCAGCGTTTACGACGGCCGGGCACCGGGTATCCGGCGTCCCGCGACGTCGGTGAGGGCTAGCCACGTTGGGGAAGCCAATGAGTTGTGCAGTGCGACACCAGCGACACGAAGGGAAGCATTAGTGAAGCGTGGGATTGTCGTCGGCGTGGCGGGCGTGGCCGTGGTGGCCGCAGCATGCGCCGGCTGTTCGAGCAATAAGTCAAGCACGGGGTCGTCGGGCTCGTCGACGCCCTCGGCGTCCGGCCCACAGGTCATCGTCGACGGTCAGACGCAAAACGTCAGCGGCCAGGTCACGTGCACCCCGTCGGGAGACAACACCAACATCGGCATCGGTGATCCGACGGCCGGGGTCGGCGCGGTGGTCAGCAACGCCAATCCCCCCATCGTTCATTCGGTCGGGCTCGGCAGCGTCAACGGCATCACGCTCGGCTTCTCGGACGCGGCTCCCAACCAGGGTGGCAACGCGGGCGCCGCGGTGAACGGGAAGGCCTACGCGATCAAGGGCACAGCGACCGGGCTCGACATGAGCAACCCGCAGCAACCGCAGCAGGTGACCAAGTCATTCGAGTTGAACGTGACATGCCCGTAGTGCAGGCGATCGATAGCCAAGAGGGGACGCAGCTATGTCTATGAAACGTGTCGTCAGTGCGGCGGCGGTCGCGGCGGGGTTGAGCCTCTCCACGGTCACGCTGAACGCGGGCTCGGCCTTCGCGGCCCCACTCGACCCCCCACCGCCGTGCCCCGGTTGCCATGGCGGTGGCGGCGGGGGAAACCCCGGCGGCGGTGGCGGAGGAAACCCCGGCGGCCAGCAGGGCGGCGGCCCCGGCGGCCAACAGGGCGGTGGTCCCGGCGGCCAGCAGGGCGGACCCGCTGGAGCGCCGGGCGGGCAGAACAATCCACCCCCGGGTGGGCATGGTCAGAGTCCGCCCCAGGGTGGCCAGAACAACCCGCCGCAGCAGGGTGGGCCGAACAACCCGCCGCAGCAGGGTGGGCCGAACAACCCGCCGCAGCAGGGTGGGCAGAACAATCCGCCGCAGGGCGGCCAGAACTCGCCGGCGCCCAACGAGCACTGGCAGAACCCGCAGCAGGGCGGCCCGGGCAACCAGCCGGGCGACCAGGGCCAGAACGGTCCCGGCGGACAGCCCAACTCGCCGGCGAGCGGGCACAACCCGCCACCGCCGGAGGGCAGGCAGGCCCTCAACCCGCCGAGCACCCAGCCCCCGCACCAGCCGTACGTTCCGCGTGGGACGTACGTCAGCGGCAACGCCCAAATAGGCGGACCCGGCGACGCGCGGGCGGGTTTCAGCATCGTGGATCACGGGGCACCGCCCCCGCCGCCGCCTCGGGGGCACGGCTGGAACGACGGTCCTGCGCCCGGCCACCCGCCGCCCCATTGGGTGGGCGCGCCCCCTCCCGGGGGCTGGGACGGTCCGCCGCCCCCTGGTGGCTGGAACCGCCCGTGGTCCGGGCCGCCGCGCGACGTCGTCGTCGCGCAGGCCGATTTCGGGCCTTTCCAATACGACAGCTACACCGCCATCCCGGTCTTCAACTGGCAGTTCGGTGGTTGGGGCTTCTGGTACATGGGCGTCTGGGTTCCGCTCTACTGACGGTTCGACGGGCGCAGCCGGCTCGGCCGGCGTGCCCGTCGTCGGGCGGCGATCCGGAGGTCATGGCAGGCTCCGGGCATGGATGTGCGAGAAAACGTCCGCCGAGCCATCGACGTGATGACGGCGTGGACGTCCGACAGCGGCAAATCGCTCAAGCCCTGGATTATCGAAGTGAATTCGCGCCCGGATAAGTCGATTTTTAATGCATTGTCCGACAAGCGCATGTACCGCAAGATCGTAAGCTACAGCCGCAGGCGATAACCGCGGGCGATAAGGACGGTCGATTAGCCTATTCGTCCTAGAAGCGCTTGCATAACCGGGGCCGTTCCTCCAAAATGATAGAATCGATAGGTTCATTCAAGGAGGCGGCGGAACGATGGAGGGGCATGCGGAACAAAGACGCAACTGGGCCGGCAATTATGAATACGGGGCATCCGGCTACGTCGCGCCCCGGAGCACGGAAGAAGTGCAGGAAATAACGGCGCGCTCAAGCCGCGTCAAAGCGCTGGGCACGCGGCATTCGTTCAACGGGATCGCCGATACGGACGGAACGCTGCTGTCCCTGGAAAAGCTGAACCGGGTTCTCGAACTGGACCGGGCGAAGGGGCGTGTGACCGTCGAAGGCGGGATCCGATACGGGGAATTGTGCCGTTACCTCGACGAGCGCGGTTATGCGCTGCCCAATCTGGCGTCGCTGCCCCATATTACCGTGGCCGGAGCCTGCGCGACCGCCACGCACGGCTCCGGCGACCGCAACGGCAGCCTGGCGACTTCGGTCCATGCGATGGAGATCGTGACGGCGAGCGGGGAAAAAATCGCGTTGTCCCGTGACGACGAGGACGGATTGATCGCGGGGGCGATCGTCGGGCTTGGCGGCCTAGGCATCGTGACCTCCCTGACGTTAAATGTCCTCCCGGCTTTCCGCATGGCTCAAACCGTATACGAAGAACTGCCGCTGGCGCGGTTGAAAGACCGATTCGACGAGATCTTCTCGGCCGGGTACAGCGTCAGCCTGTTCACCGATTGGAGGCAAGCTTCGTTCAACCAGGTTTGGCTCAAGCGGACAGTAGCGGCCGAAGCCGCGACGCCGCAGTCCGAAGAGACGTTTCACGGCGCCGTCAGGGCCGTGGCGCCCCGGCATCCCGTGCCGGGCCATGCGGCCGATTCTTGCAGCGAACAACTGGGGGTTCCGGGGCCCTGGTACGAGCGGCTGCCGCATTTCCGGATGGACTTCACGCCAAGCGCCGGTGCGGAGCTTCAGAGCGAATATTTCGTCCCCCGCGCCGCGGCGTACGACGCGCTGCTTGCCGTCGACGGGCTGCGCGCGCGGATCGCTCCGCTGCTGTATATCTCCGAGGTTCGTTCGATTGCGGCCGACGATCTGTGGATGAGCCCTTGCTATGGCCAGGATTCGGTCGCGATCCACTTCACTTGGAAGCCGGAAGGGGAGGCGGTGCGGCAGGTGCTGCCGCTCATCGAGCAGGCGCTCGAGCCATATCGGGTTCGCCCGCATTGGGGCAAGCTGTTCGACATGCAGCCCCGGCTCCTCTGTCCGCTTTACGAGCGGCTTCCGGATTTTGAAGCGCTCGTCAACCGGTTCGATCCCAGCGGCAAGTTCTCCAACGCGTTGCTGGAGCGTTATGTGAGGGGCGCTGCGAAAAGCACCGGTTGACACATTTCACTAAAATCCTCTATCATTTACCTATCAGATAGGTATTCGCGGATTGTGGACGCTCCGGCTGCGCATGGAGAAGTACCACCGGCTTACAAGCCGGGGATGCCCGGCACGCTGGTTAGGCTGTACGTGGGCTTGGAGGAGACCGCGGAGTTGATCGAGGATCTGAATCGTTCGTTCAAGCAAGTACAACTGTAAGATCGTTCGTGAAAAGGCCAGGCGGCCGCTTCCCTGCACAAGTCAGGGGGCGGCCGCTTTTTTTGCATTACGGGACGGTCTGCTTCTTTTTGCCGTTTCGGTACTGGCCGGGAGCGACGCCGTACGCCCGTTTGAACGAGCGGATGAAGTAGTTGGGGTCCATGCCGGCTCTGTTCGCCGTTTCCGATATGGAGGCCTCCGGGTTTTCTTCGAGCCATACGGCCGCCTGATGAAGCCGGAAGCGGCGCAAATAGGCAAGCGGCGGCTCGCCGTACGCTTCTCTGAACAGGCGCTGGAAATGCTGAACCGAATAGCCCACGGCGCTCGCGACGTTGGACATGACGAGAGGCTCGGCGAAATGCTCGTGCAAAAAATGAACGGCGCGCGCGACCGCGGCATCGGACTGGCGCGCGGGAGGCGGCGCGGAAGGCGATGCCGGGCCCGCCCGAAGGGACGACAGCAGCAGCAAATAGTCGTAAAGCCTCGAAGACAGCAGTCGAGCGGATGCCGCGTCGGCGCGATCCGCATGCTGCCACAGCGCTTCGATCCCTGCGGCGGGTTCGGCGGTCTCGATCAAGTCGAACGCTTGGCCGAGCGGCAGTCCGCACGCGTCCGCGATGCTCCGGGCGGAAGGACCCTCGAAGCCGATGTAGCCGAGCAGCCACGGACTCCGCGGCAACGGCTCGTACCGGTGCGGCTCGTCCGGAGGAAGGGCCAGCGCCTGGCCGGCTTCCATATAGACGAAGCGTCCGTCGGGGAATTCGAAGCGGCCCTTTCCGCCGAAGCATACGAAGACCTGCGATACGG
This sequence comes from Mycobacterium sp. E3298, assembly GCF_001666895.1. NCBI lineage: Bacteria > Bacillati > Actinomycetota > Actinomycetes > Mycobacteriales > Mycobacteriaceae > Mycobacterium > Mycobacterium sp. E3298. The sequence goes on along the minus strand of NZ_LZJB01000510.1, from coordinate 768 downwards.
GGAAGCCGGCGGGGCGTTCTACGGGATGCTGGGGATGGGCGCCGACGCAGTACAAGCTGACGGGCAGCTTCTCGTGTTGACCGAAGGGCGACAGCCGGAAAGGCAAATGCATGGCGGAACCTCCATGTTCATTTTGTGCTTAAATAAAAGCGCATTGTGCTAACGCTTCCGGGACGAATCTCCCTACAATCAGACTATAGGCCAGATTGAAAGCGTTGGCAACGAGAGGAAGACCTTAACGCGAGGAGAGAATGTCCATGGCAAAGCGCTATGCCCCTGTAAGCGGCAAAATTCCGGGATTCATGCACGGAGCGGATTACAACCCGGACCAATGGCAGCACGATCCGCATGTATTAGAAGAAGATATCCGGCTGATGAAGCTGGCCGGATGCAATGTGATGGCAGTCGGCATCTTCGCCTGGGCGGCGATCGAGCCCGAGGAAGGCGAGTTCCGGTTCGAGTGGCTCGACCGCGTCCTCGAGCGGTTCGAAGCGAACGGCATCTATGCCTGGCTGGCTACCCCTAGCGGCGCCCGTCCCGCCTGGATGTCGGAGCGTTACCCGGAGGTGCTGCGGGTCAACGCAGAGCGCTTCCGCAATCTTCACGGGCATCGCCACAATCACTGCTACAGCTCGCCGGTGTATCGGGAGAAGGTCGCGATCATGAACGGCAAGCTGGCGGAGCGATACGATCATCATCCCGCCGTCGTCGGCTGGCATATCTCGAACGAATACGGCGGCGAATGTCACTGCGATTATTGCCAGGAGG
>NZ_LZJB01000509.1:0-19818 GCF_001666895.1 Mycobacterium sp. E3298 | reverse complement strand
CCGAGCCCCGATGGCGTAGTCGGGAAACCTGTCGGCGATGTACTCGAACACCAGCTGCGCCTCGCGGCGAGCCAACCATTGCCCGAGACAGATGTGGATTCCCCACCCGAAATACACGTCGGTGCCGCGCGGCCTGTCGATGATGAAACGGTCGGGATCGTGGTAGCGCCGTTCGTCGCGGTTGGCGCTGCCCAGGAGCAGCAGCACCCAGTCGCCGGCGTCCATGGTGACGCCGTGTCGCTCGACGGGCCTGGTCAAGGTGCGAGCCACCCAGTGGCTCGGCGTGTCGTAGCGCAGCGCCTCGTTCACCGCGGCGGGAATGACGCTGCGGTCCTTCACGATGCGCTGCCACTCCTCGGGGTGCTCGGCGAGCGCGACGAGGCCGTTGGAGATCAGCTTCTGCGTGGTTTCCGAGCCGGCGGCAGACAGGAGATTGCAGAACATGAGCACCTCGTGCGGGGTCAGGGCGCGCTGGCCGCCGGCCTCGGGGTCGTCGAACGTGGCTTGCAGCACGACGCTGATCAGGTCGTCACCCGGGTCGGTGCGGCGCCGCTCGATCAGGTCACCGATGTACTGGCTGATCAGGCGGTTGGCCTCGATGGCTTTGGCCGGCATCGCGACCTGCCCTTCCTCCCGGGTGAGGAAGGCCTCCCACCAGACGCGCAGCTGCGCGCGGTCGCTGTGCGGCACGCCGAGCAGATCACCGATCACGTCCGTGGGCACCGAGAACGCGAACGCCTCCATCGCGTCGACGGTGGTACCCGGTTGCAGCCGGCCAAGGTGCGTGTGGACCACCGCCCGCAGGGCAGACTCCATGGCGGCGACCGCTTTTGGCGTGAAGAACCCTTTGAGGACCCCGCGAATGCGGTCGTGGCGAGGCGGGTCCATCGAGATCACCGAGTACTTCCGTCCGTCGTTGTCCGGGTTCTCCGGTGCCGGACCGCGCTTGGACGAGAACGTCTCCCAATCCCGCAGAGCCTGCGACACGTCGTCGAACCTGGACAGGACCCACCAGCGGTTTTCGGGATCCCGGTAGACCGGCGCCTCGTCGCGCAATCTCCGGTACACCGGGTACGGATCGTCGAAGATCGCCTTGGAGAACGGCGAATACATCAACTCGCTGGTCGCTGGCACAGCCCTGACTCTATCATCGCAATGAACAATCGGACGTTGAGTGACTAACTGCTCAGTCGCTCGGCGGCGTGCGCTCGATCAACTCGATCCAGTTGCCGTCGGGGTCAGTCGCCATCAGTCCCCGGTTGCCGCCGTCGAATGTGACCGTTCGTTCCGGTCGGGCTTGGCCACCCAGGCGCTCGATACGCGCGACGACCGCGTCCGCGTCGTCGACGCGGAAAGACAGGTGCGTGAAGCCCACCGCGTTCATCCGGCGGGGCCGGCGCTTCTCGCGCACGCCCGGTACCGGGTAGCCGAGCAACTCGAGGCGAAATCCGTCGCGTTGCAGGTAGACCAAGTCCAGCACCAGCCCGGGCACGCCCAGCAGCCGTGCCGTCTCGGGCCCGTCGACCGTCAGGCGGCCGCTTTCGTCGAATCCCATTGCCGTGCAATAGAATCGGACGGATCTTTCGAGATCGCTGACGCACAGCCCGATATGGGTGAGGCGGTCACCGGGGGTCATGCGGTGTCGTCGGCAAGTTCGTCGAGCAGCGCGTTGTGTTCCCCGAGCAAGGGTGGCCGTACGGGCCCGCCCGCAAGAGTGGCGCTGAAAAGGTATGGCGTGCCCGGATAGCGGAACGTCTCCCGCAGTTCCGGGTGGTGGACCGGCACGTGAAACCCGCGGGCGGCGATGTGTTCGTCCTCGAAGGCCTCGTCGGGTGACAGCACCGCTCCGGCGGGGAATCCGCGTCGCTGGCTCTCCAGGAAGTACTCATTCGCCGGCATCCGGGAAGCAATCAAGGTGATCGCGTCGCGGGCCGCCATAAGTATCGCGGTGGTCTCGTCGTCGGCACCGATCATCGCGATGTCGACCGGCTCGTCGCGAGAGGCGGCCATTTCCAGGAACACCGCCTCGGGAAGCTCGTCGGTCAGGCCAAGGTCCGCGAGCCAGGTCAGCAGGTTCGCGAATTCGGTCGGCTTGCGGGGTAGCACGCCGGTGGTGGCGTAGGCGCCGTCCGCGCACCGGACCTGCGTCGGTTGGCTCCGCGTGAAGTACGCGTGACGGCCGGTCTGGCGGACGCACGTCTCGTTGTTGACCAGCCAGTGGTACGTCGTCTGCTCCGAACTGACGTTGCAGGCCGCATTGACGCTGACGTCGACGAGCTGACCCTGGCCGGCCTGGTCCCGGTGCGCAAGGGCCACCAGCGCTCCGATCGCGCAATACAGGCCGGCGAGGTTGGCCGACTGCTCGCCGGCGCCACGGACCGGCGGCAGGGAGTGATCGTCGTAGCCGCAGTTCCAGACCGGACCCCCGCCGGCGAGCATGGTGAGGTCGGTGACGGGTTGGTCGGCCCGCATGCTGTCGAGGCCGAATGGGGTGACCGCCACCCAGATCAGGGACGGGTGCCGGGCATCGCCGACGGGGCCGGACCCGGAGATGACGATGTCGGCGCCAGCGATCAGGCGCCCCAGTGCGTTGGCACCCTCCGCGGTGTCGAGATCGACGGTCACCGACCTCTTGCCCACGTTGCCGCTCCACCAGCGCAGGCTGGTATCCGACCCGATGTTGTCGTGTGCGAACGGCGGTCGTGACCGATGTGAAGATCCCGCGGGAGGTTCGACCACGACGACCTCCGCGCCGAGTTCGGCGAGCAACCTTCCCCCGACGGGGGTGAACTGGCCGCTGATCTCGACGACGCGAATCCCGCTCAGCGCGTTCAGATCACACCCCGCTTCGTCAATTCGTCCAGCTCCTGATCACTGCGCCCGAGCAGCCCGCCCAGCACGTCTCGGTTGTGTTCGCCCAGACACGGCGCGGCCCGCGAAATGCTCCACGGCGACGCCGACATTCGCAGGGGAACCCCTTCGACGCGCACCGTCCCGATCTCGGGGTGCGTCACGGTCGGAAACAGTCCCCAGTTGGCGAGGTCCGGGTCTTCGTCGATCCGTTCCCGCGGCGACTTCACGACACTCGCCGGCACCCCGGCCGCAGTGAGTTCGGCTGCCAGCGAGGAGGCTTCGCGGGTCCGGGTGCAGGCGCTGACGAGTGCGTCGAGTGCGTCGGCGCCGAGCAACCGCTGCTCCAGGGTGGCGAATCGGTCCTCTGTCAATCGCGGTTCGTCGACGACTTTGGACAGCAGGGCGACGTCCCGGTCGTCGCGGCAGGCGATGGCGACCCACCGGTCCTCGCCCAGGCACGGGTAGATCCCATGCGGGGCCATTTCACCGAAGTCGGCGTGGTTACCGTCCGGGAACCCCGGCCGGCGCGCGGGCCGCTCGTTGACCGTCCAATCCAGCACCTCGGTGGGCAGCATCGCGATTCCCGCAGGCACCGTGGCCAAGTCGATGTGTTGACCCTCGCCGGTGCGTTCGCGCTGATGCAGGGCCGCCAGGATCGCGACCGTCATGTAGTAGGCGGCGACGTGGTCCATGTACGAGTAACCCCATCCCGCGGGCTCACGGTCGGGCAACCCGGCTGTGAAGGTGAGCCCGCTCAGCGCCTGAACGATGGGACCCCAGGTCTTGAAATCGCGGTAGGGGCCGCTATGTCCGAAGCCGCAGTTGGAGACGTAGATGATGTCCGGCTTGATCCGGCGCAGCTCGTCGTAGCCGAAACCCATCCTGTCCAGCACGCCGGCGGCGAAATTCTCGCAGACGATGTCGGACAGGGCGATCAGCTCACGCAACAGCTGCTTGCCTGCCTCTTGACGCAGGTTGATGGTCACCCCGAGCTTGCCCACGTTGTGGTTGTTGAAGCCGGCACCCAGATTCACGCCCCGGCGCTCGTCGACGAACGGGCCGACGCCGCGCAGCGCGTCCCACATCCCGCGCGTTGCGGGGTCTTCGACTCGGATGACCTCGGCACCGAAGGCGGCCAGGATCTTCGTCGCCCCGGCGCCCGCCAGTTGACCGCCGAGGTCGCATACCCGAAGGTGGGACAACCCGACGCTCACCATGCAACAATAAAACAGATTTTGTTCTTCTGCCAAGGCCGCGCCGCAGCCAGGCCGGCGGGACGGCTACTCGCAGATTAACAGTTGATGTTCTATTGTTCAGTCTTATGGTGACGATCACAGCGGCCCGCTTCGACGAGCCGGCGTTCTACCTCGGCGACCCGAACGCCACATTCGCGCAGTTGCGCGAACACGATCCCGTGCATTGGTACGAGGAGGGCCAGTTCTGGGTGATCACCAAGTACGAAGACATCAAGGGTATCTCGGCTCGACCCGAGAGGTTCAAGTCGGAGCGCATTGGGATCATGATGGATCTGATCGCGCACCGGGAGGGCCGCGACCCTCAGGGATATGGCAACCGCGGCATCATGTTCATGGATCCGCCGGTGCACCGAGTGCACCGCAAGGCCGTCGGCGTGCGGTTCACGCCGGCCGCGGTCGCCAAGATGGAGGCCCGGGTACGCCAGGTCGTCAACGATGTGCTCGACGACCTGCCGAACGGTGAATTCGACTGGATTCAACGGGTCGCCGAGCCCATCCCCGTGTATGTGTTCGCCTACCTGCTGGGAGTGCCCGAGGAAGACTGGCCGAAGGTCGCGGGCTGGGCGACCACGATCGCCAACGTCGGTGGTGGGGCCGCGAGCGACGAGGACTACGCATTCATCTTCGAACACATCGGGCCCTATCTGATGGGCCTCGTCGCCGAACGCAAGGAGCATCCTCAGGACGATCTGCTCACGATGCTCTCCCAGGTGACCGTTGACGGGGAGCCCTTCGACGACATGCAGGTGATGATCTACGCGCTCACCTTGCTCGCCGCCGGCAGTGAGACCACGCAGAGCCTGATCGCGGGAATAGCCGATTGCCTCGACACGCATCCCGACCAATCGGCGGTGTTGTTCGCCGAACCTGGCCTGAGCGGCAACGCCGTCGAGGAGGTGCTGCGTTACTGGACGCCGGTGATGAGCATGGCCCGGCAGGCGGCCCGCGACGTTCGTCTGCGCGGTGCGGAGGTCAAGGAAGGCGACGGGGTGCTGCTCGCCTATGCGTCCGCGAACCGCGACCAGGAGCACTGGGGCCCGACCGCCGAACAGTTCGACATCCACCGCCAGGACGCCGCCAATCACCTCGGCTTCGGGGTCGGCGAGCACTTCTGCATGGGCGCCGCCCTGGCTCGACGCGAAGCTCGTCTGCTGCTGGAGGAAGTGGCGCGGCGCGCCAAGGGGATTCACGTGGTCGGCGACCGAGTGCCCCGCGTGTCGACGCTGGTGCACACGCACGACCACCTGCCTGTTGTGCTCGACTACCGCTGAGGGGCGTGCCCATGAGCGGACCCATGGCAGGCGTACGCGTCCTCGAGGTCGCCCAGTGGACGTTCGTTCCGGCCGCCGGCGCGGTGCTGGCGGACTGGGGCGCCGACGTACTCAAAATCGAACATCCGCGCACCGGCGATGCCCAGCGGGGCCTACGTCAGCTCGGCAACGTGCAGATCGCCGGCGACCGCAACCCCGTCATGGAGCACGCGAACCGCGGCAAACGATCTATCGCCCTGGACATCTCGACACCGGCCGGCCATGAATTGCTGATGGACATTGCGCGCACAAGCGACGTGTTCCTGACCAACTTCTTGCCCGACGCCCGTGCCAAACTGCGGATCGACGTCGATGACTTGCGGACGGCGAATCCCGACATCGTCTATGTGCGGGGCAGCGCATACGGAACGCTCGGCGACGAGGCCGGCATCGGTGGCTACGACATGACGGGCTTCTGGAGCCGGGGCGGTAGCGCGGCAAGCGTCACCCCGCCCGATATGGGCGGCGTCGTCGCACAACCCGGCCCGGCGTACGGAGATTCTCTGGGCGGCATGACAATTGCCGGCGGAATCGCGGCGGCGCTGTTCGCTCGTGATCGGACCGGTGAGGCCAAGGTGGTGGATGTGTCGCTCCTCGGAGTGGGGGTGTGGGCGATGGGGGTGGCAGTCAACGCCGCGCTGATCTCCGGAGAGCCGTGGCAGGCAAACCCCGCCGGCGCCAACGTCGCCCCCCACAATCCGCTGGTGGGCTTCTACCGCACCGGCGACGGGCGGTACATGGGATTGTCGATGATGCAAGGTTTCCGCCATTGGGCGGACTTCTGTTCGCGGGTCGGACTCCCCGAGCTTGCCACCGACGAACGCTTTGCCAGCCATGAGCTGCTAACCCGCAACGCGGCCCAGGCAACTGCGATCCTGCGCGAGGTGCTCGGAAGCAAAACCCTCGAGCACTGGCGCAAAGCGCTGGCCGGTTTCGAAGGGCAGTGGGCGCCCGTACAGAACACGATGGATGTTGTGGCTGACGAGCAGGTGAGGGCAAACGGTGTCATCGCGCCCATCCAAGGCAGCGGCGGTGCCCTCGAGTTGGTATCGAGCCCCGTGCTTTTCGATCAGACACCGTTTACTCTCGGCCCGACACCGGAGTTCGCCGAACATACCGAGGCGCTATTGCTCGAACTGGGCAAGGACTGGGACGACATCATCGCCCTCAAGGACAGCGGGACCATCGCGTGATCGACAGCCCTCTTAAGATCCAACCAACGGAGTAAGCAGATGAATCGAGTCAGCGGCAAAGTTGCGGTCGTCACGGGTGCGGCGCGCGGCCAAGGACGCAGTCACGCAGTCCATCTCGCCGACGAGGGTGCCGACATCATCGCCGTTGACATCTGCGACGACATCGCGACCAACGACTACCCGATGGCACGCAAGAGCGACCTCGACGAGACGGCGAAGCTGGTGGAGAAGGCCGGCCGGCGGGTGGTCACCGCGGTGGCCGATGTGCGGGATCGGGCGGCCCTGAAGAAGGCGATCGACGACGGCGTTGCCCAACTGGGCGGGCTGCACGTCGTCGTCGCCAACGCCGGCATCTGCCCGCACGGAGAGCACAAAGGGTATCCGGCGTTCCGCGACGTGCTCGACGTGAACTTCCTCGGCGTGGTCAACACCGTCAACGCCGCGTTCGACCATCTGGACACCGGTGCGTCGATCATCGCCACCGGCTCGATCGCCGGACTGGTCTCCCAACACGACATGTTCAACGGTGGCGGCAACGCGGGCCCCGGCGGGCTCGGCTACGGTCTGGCCAAGAAGTTCGTCCGCGACTGGGTCAAATCGATGGCGATGACGCTGGCGGCGCGCGAGATACGCGTCAACGCCGTGCACCCGACGAACGTGAACACCGCGATGATGAACAACCCGATGATGTACAAGACGTTCCGGCCCGACCTGGAGGCTCCGACACACGACGATGCCTTCGTGATCTACCCGATGCTCCAGGCGATGCCGGTGCCCTGGGTGCAGCCCGAGGACATCTCGCACGCCGTGGTCTACCTCGCCTCTGACGAATCGCGATACGTCACCGGGCTGCAGATGTTCATCGACGCCGGTGCCGCGCTGAAAATGGGTTTCTGACCTCCCCGACGACATGACACCCGATCAGGCGGTACGAAGCTGGCTCGAGAGTCACCTGGGGCCCGTGCGGGCCTTCGAGCGCCAACCACGTTGGCGTCCGGCCTGGTTCGCCGACGTCGAACGCGACGGCACGATCATGCCGCTGTATGTGCGGGGCAACCGCGAGGGCATGGAGTTCTCGTTGTCCACCCATCGAGAGGCGGACATCCTTGAAGCCCTGGAGAAGCAAGGGATTCCAGTCCCACACATTCACGGTCGGATTGAGGCACCACCGGCCATCGTGATGGATCGCCTCCCCGGCGCCACCAATCTGTCAACCTCGCCGAGTGCAGCAGAACGCAACTCGGTCATCGATGAATACATGGAAATCCTTGCGCGGATCCATCGGCTGGATCCGGGTGAGTTCTCCACCGCCGGGCTCAAGTTGCCCGAAAGCCCTCAGCAGCACGCGTTGTCGAGCTTCGAAGCGTCCGTCGCGAGGTATCGGTCTACCAAGAAGCGCCCGGAGCCGTTTCTGGAATTCGGCATCGGCTGGATCCGCCGCCACGTTCCCGCGCACCGGTTCGACCCTCGCTTCGTCCTCGGCGATCCCGGACAGTTCATGTTCGCCGACGGTCGTGTGACCGGACTGCTCGACGTCGAACTGGCCTACCTCGGCGACACCGCCCACGACCTCGCAGGACTGCGCCTGCGCGACATCTCCGAGCCCTTCGGCGACCTCGAGCGCGCGTTCCGGCGCTATGAGGAGGTTTCCGGCGTGGAACTGGACCTGCCGGTGGTCGAGTTCCACACCGCGCAGTTCTCGCTCACCACGCCTCTCTCGTTGGTGATGGTCTTGCACAACCCTTTTCCGATGAGCGACTTGCTGCAATATGAGGAGTGGTTTCAGCAATGCTCGCTCAACGCAGTCGAAGCCATGGCCGCGGTCGAGGGCGTCGCCCTCGGCGATTACCGACTCCCGCAGGCGACAGATGTCCGCCAGAGCGGCCTTATCGACGCGTTGGCACCCATCATCGAGGAGCTAGCGGCCGAGACCGAGATTGAGCGCTTTCGCCGGCATCAAACGGCGCAAACCGCGCGCTACGTCGCCGGCGTCTGCCGGCACGGCCCCGCGATCGAATCCGAAAACCTCGACGACGTCGAACCCTTGCTCGGCTCCCGATACGCCGACTGGCGTGCAGGCGATGCGGCGCTGGAGGCATTCGTGCTGCAGGCGCCCGACAACATGGACACCGAGCTCATTCGGCTGTTCCACCGCCGCATCATGCGGCAAATGCGTTTACTGGAGCCGGTTCTCAACCGCGCCGGCGGCGTGCACCCGCTGACGCCGCTGGCCCGGTTACTCGGCCGCTGACGCGCGCGTCGGAGGCCGCTACCGTGCGACGAGCTCCAGCCGCTTCCGTCGCCGGACCAGGATGCTGGGCAGCCAATCTCCGACGTCACACGCGTCGATCCAGGTGGTCCGCTCCAGTAGCATCTTGAACACGATCTGAGCCTCCAACCGGGCCAGGGCCGCCCCGACGCAGAAATGCACGCCCTTGCCGAACGTCACATGCCCCTTCCCGTTGCTGCGGTCGAGAAGGAATTCGTTGGGCGACTCGAAGTGCTCGGGGTCGCGGTTGGCGGCTCCCCACAAAAGAATCAGATGCGCATTCCCCGGCACCTCCACCCCGCCGAGGGTGGTGTCACGCCACACGTGGCGGTAGTGGCCACGAAACGGCGGCTCGTAGCGCAGTGTTTCTTCGATGAAATTGCCCAGTAGTTCCGGGTTTTCGCGAATCCGCTGTTGGACCTCGGGGCGGTCGGCGAGAATCCATGCCGCACTGCCCAACAACGAGGCGGTCGACTCGCCGGCGGCGCTGAACAGCGTGAGCATGATGCCCATCGCCACGGCCTGGTCCACCTCGCCGGAGGCGTAGCGGGCGGCCATGTCCGGTATCAGCCCGGATTTGTCCGCGGTATCCGCCTTGTCGAAATGTTCCATGACGTACGCCGACAGTTCGAACGCCGCAACCCCCGCCTCCGCGAGCTGCGCCTCGGTGACGACGCCGTCGAGCAGGGTGGTGGTGGCGTAACCCAGCCGGATCAGTTTGTCGACATCGGCATGGGGCAGGCCCAGCAATTTTGCGACCACCATCATCGGGAGCCGGTTCGCCACCGCGCCCATCCATTCGATGCGTCCTTGGTGCAGGTTCTCCTCCCACAGGCGCTCGGCGGTCTCCGCAGCGAATTCCTCGATGATCCGCACCCGGCGCGCGGACAGGTGTGGGAGCAAGATCTTGCGGTGCAGTGCGTGCGCCGGATCATCGGCCGTGGCCAGGGCGTGGGTGGGGCTTCCCGCCTCCATCATCGGCAACGCCCCGATGCTGCCGTCCTCGCGGAAAATCATGGTTGCCGTGAGATTGGACGAAAAGTCATCGACCCGAGTGACGGCCTCGATCAACGCGTCCCAGCCACACACGGCATAGAAGTCGGAATCGGCGATGCGATGCACCGGAGCCGTCGCGCGCATCCGGTCATACATCGGATACGGATCCTGCAAAGCCTCGGCACCGAAGAAATCGACCGGGTCGCTCAAGACCGCCATAGACCCAGGCTGAAGGTGACCGTCGGCGCGGTCAATAGGGCGAGGAAAGTTTGATAAGCCTCCCGCCGCGCCGTCCGTGCACCCCAAACCGCTTGCGCGGGAGGACCAGCGCGTTAGCCTGAGAATTGTTACCGATAATTCTCACCCTGAGGGAAGTTTCTGTCGGCTGTACGGGAGGGTTGCATGGCACGGAACGACTGGCTGGTGGGCCGGGATCGCCGCAGCGCAGCCGCCGAACGGATATATGCGGCCGCCGCCGACCTCATCTCGCACGTCGGATACGACGAGTTCACCATCGAGAGCCTCGCCGAAACGGTCCACTGCTCACCGGCGACTATTTACCGGCACGCCGGCGGAAAGGCGGCCATCAGGGACGCGGTGGTTGCCCTCCAGGCAAGCCGCATCGTCGATACCGTGCGCGAGGCCATCAAAGACCTGACCGGCCGCGAACGAGTGGTGACGGCCACCATCCTGGCCCTGCAGCGCCTGCGCTCTGATCCGTTGGCGCAGCTCATGCAGACCGCACCGACGGTGCCGCGCAGCGAGTGGCTCACGAACTCCCCCGCTGTCACCGCACTCGCCTATGACATGCTCGGATCCGACAATGCAGATCCACTTGCCGCCCAATGGCTTATCCGGGCGTTCCTGGCGCTGTGGTGGTGGCCGGTGAGGGACCCCGCCGACGAACGCGCCCTCGTCGAACGCTTTTTCGGCCGGTCTTACGAAGACCCCGGCTGAGGGCCGAATCACCGACCCAGTACGGCCACAACACAGGACCCACCGCCCCCCATCGCCTGCGCCAGCCCGACGCGGGGATCGGCGGCCTGCCGCGAATCCGACTCTCCACGAAGCTGACTCACCACCTCGGCGACCTGGGCCAGTCCCGTTGCACCGAACGCATGCCCGCGGGCAAGGCAGCCGCCGTCGGTGTTGGTCGGCAGCCTGCCTTTGGATCCCAACCCGCCCGACTGGACGAGTTCGGCGACATCCTTGACGTCGACGAGGCCGAGTGCGATCAGCGCGGTGACCTCCTCGCTGGCGCACATGTCATGCAGGGAAACAATTCCGACGTCATTCGCCGCGACCTGCGCCGCGGCGTAAGCCCGCCCTGCCGTCAGGGTTATTTGCGACGGCGGGCCGACGCACGGACCGGCCAGCGGCCAGCCCGGGTCGCGCGGCCAACTCGTCTGCTCGATGGCGTTGATCGCCACGGACCGCATGCGTGGTCCGGACGTCACGACGATCGCGGCGCCGCCGTCGACCGAGGCGTGACACATCATCTTGGTTAGCGGCTCGGCGATCATCCGCGACGACATCACCTGTTCAACGGTCACCTCGTGGTCGTTGCGCCGAGCCGCCAGCGGATTCAGGCGCGCCTGGTTATACGACTTGGCCGCGACGGCACCGATAACATCCGGCGCGCAGTTCGCCTCGTACAGAAAGCGATTCGCCTCGATCGCGTAGTGGATCTGCGGCGGGAACCGGTCCCAGAAATCGACCGCCGCCGGTACCACCCCGCCGGGCTCGAGCGCGGTCGTCTTCTCATAGCCGATCGCCAACGCCGCCTCGCAGCGGCCCGACGCCACCGCCCACACAGCATGCCGCAGGGCGACCATGCCCCCCGCCGAGGCGCTTTCGATCGCGGTTACCGGGATCCCGCTGCGTCCCAACGCATGCGCGACCTTCAGCCCGGTCTGCGGCGGCGCCATCGACGACGAGCAGAAGACCTCGCCGATGGCGTCATAGCCGAGACCCGCGTCCTCGAGCGCCTGCCGGGCGGCCGTCACCCCGAACTGGGCGAGCGCGGTGTCGCCGTGTTTGCCGAAGGCGGTGAGCCCGACGCCCGCGACGTGGACGCCCGTCACGCCGGATCCGCCTCGAAGAGCAGCACTTCAGCCTCGCCAAGCTTCCGCTCGACGATTCGGCCAACGGCACCGGGCCCGGGCCGTGGCCCGGACACCAGGAGTTGCACCCGGCCTTCGCGAGTGTCGACCCATGCGACGGAGTAGCCCTCCTGGCCGAACTCGGGAATCGGCGACCTCGACGGCACGAACGTCGATGCCCACACCGTCGCAGTCTCATCACTGGGTGGATCAGCCGGCACTTGTCATCCTCTCCTGACGGGCATTCGCGTCGCCCAGGGCCGGCGGCGGCGCCAGCGGGATCGGGCCGTGCCCGGTGAATCGCCACGGGAGACCGACCAGGCGCGCGGTGGTGATATCCGGATCGGGGTGGGCGATCTCCGGGAAGAATCCCCGCGCGGCCAGGTGGGGGTCGTTCACCAGGTCGTCCGCGCGCTGCACGACCGCAGCGCGCAACCCCGCGGCCGTCAGGCGCGCTGCCGCCTCGCGGGCCGGTTCGCCGGCGATCAGCGCGGCGAGCTGATCGGGTTCCCCGGCCAATTCCGTCAGGCGCGCCCGGTCCGCGGGAGCCGAGAGTTCGACCGCCACCCAGCGGTCATCGGCGCTACGGTAGACGCCGCCCCGCGCGTCGGCCCCACCGTCGTACACCACCCCGACGGGGGCCGAGGCCGCGGCGACGAATTCGGCCACCGTGGACGCCACCACCTCGGCCATGGACAGATCGATCACCGCCCCGAAGTCGCGGGCAGGCCCGAGCGCCCAAGCCGCTATCACGGTGGCCGCCACCACCGAAGACAGCGGGTCGGCGATTACCGTGCCGAGCCGCGCCGGCGACCCGTCGGATCCCGTGGTGAGTCCGGCCAGACCCCCGTAGGACTGAACGTTGTTGGCGTACACGCGGTATCCGGCCATGGGACCCGTCGACCCGAAACCCGAGACCCGCATCACCAACCGGCCCGAGTCGGCGATTTCGGCGGGGTCGACGCCGAGCCGGGTCAGCCGTGCCGCGCCGACATTCTCGATCAGCACGTCGGCTTCCTCGAGGGCGGCGGCGACGTCCTGCGTCGGCCGGCCGGGATCGATCAGCGCGCTGCGCTTGGAGTGGTTGGCCACCGCGAAATACGCGCCGCGCTCGACGCCGGGCCGCCCTGCGGCGAACGGTCCGGTGCGGCGGTAGATGTCGAGTCGGTCGCGGTCTTCCAGTCGCAGCACCCGGGCACCCATCCCACCGAGCAACGCGCCGACGATCGGCCCGGCCAGGACGTGGGTCAGCTCGGCGACTCGCAGGTCGTTCAGCCGGCCCGTGCGGTGCCGTCCGAACCGCCCGCCCGGGCGCGTCGCCCATGGGGGGGCCAGTACGGACAGGGCAGTACCGCCCAGTCGAGTCACCGAAATGGCTCCGCGAGAAGCGAATTGGGGCGACGTCAGGATCTCCGCGGGTGTATTCACCGGCGTCGAAGGCACGCCGTTGGCCTGCAACAGGGCTGCGCAGTCTTCCTTGAGGAGCGTCGCCGCCCACGCCCCGACGTGGTGGTTGATCAAATCGGCGTGCTCTATCCGGGCGGCTCGTTCGCCCAGGCCCGTGGCCCATCCGGGATGACCCAAGGCCACCAACAGGCCGGTCCACTGGTGATTTTCGACGGCGGTGATGCGCACCAGTCCGTCGCGGCAGGCGAACAAGCCCGACGGGGCGAGATAACGCCCGCTGCCCGCCCTTCCCGGGCAGGAGTACAGCACGTGGGCGCACTCGGGAAGGGCCGCGGTGAATGCGACCGCCTCCTGCACCGACACATCCACGCTCACCGGCGCGCTCGTAGCGTTGCGCCGATCGAGGCCGTGCAGGGCCGCCAGCGCCGTCACCGCGCCCGCCGCCTTGAGCGCGACATAGCCAGGGGCGGGCACCGGCGTCCCGTCAGAGCCCTCGATAGTAGCGAGCATGCCACCGGTCGCTTGGGCGATCAGTTCACCACCCCGCTCGACGGAGCGCGGTCCGGTCAGGCCGAATGGGCTGACGCTCACCACCACGGCGTTTCTGGCCTGCGGCGGGTCGATCGCGGCGTCGTGGTCGACGATCACGATGTCGTGTGCGTCGATCAATGCCGATGTGTCGCTTGGTGATCGCAGAATTCGCTTGCCACGATCTAGAACCACGTCAACCAGTGGCACCGACGCGGCGCCAACCGCGATCATCGGCCCTACCCGGGACGGCGAGAAACCGCCGCAGAGCTTACTCACCTCGGCGCCGAGGTTCGCCAGCAGCGACGTGGCCGCCGCAGCGGCGATCCCGTCGCCGACCTGAAGGACTTTGACACCCGAGAGGAACGAGTTCACCCGTCACCTCCCGGCTGCTCCACCGGATAGCGCCCCGTGAGCCAGCGCGTCACGATGTCGCGGTGGTGCGCGCGCTGACCGAGACTTCCCGCGGCACTGGCCGCCCGGCGGAGATGAACGTGGGCATCGTGCTCCCACGTGTACGCGATGCCGCCGAACACCTGAGTGGCGCCCTCGGGCACGGTACGCAGCGCGTCGATACCCCAGTAGGCGGCGAGGGAGCCCAGCGCGGGGGCCTCGGGATGCCCGTGTTGGCAAGCGTCGGAGGCACGATTGACGAGCGCCCGCCCGATCTCGATCGCGCACCGCTGATCGACCAGGCGGTGCTTGATCGCCTGGAAGGCGCCGATCGGGCGGCCGAACGCGACGCGCAGCTTCGCGTACTCGGTTGCGGCCTCGTTGGCGGCCGCCGCAATGCCAACCAACTCGGCCACCCGGCCGATCAGGCCGCGCAGCGCGGCTTCACCGTGGCGGCGCACCGCATCCGGCCCGGTCTCGAGGACCTGAATCGGCGTATCGCTCAGCGTGATTCGTGCGCCGGGGTTGTGATCCAGGGGCGTCACCGGCTCGCGCACCACGCCCGCCTCCGCCGGGTCGACAACCCCGAGCACGGCGGACTCTCCGTCGCCCGCGCAGACCAACAATTTGGTTGCGACCGCACCGAACGGCACGAGCGGCCACACTCCGGAGACGCCCGCCGTGGTGCGCTCTCCGCGCTCGGGCAACAGCAGGGGAATCCCGTCGGCGCAGCGGTTCTCGCACCATCCCGTGGCCGCCGCCATCGCAAGCGGGGCAGGGGCCGACGCCGCGCCGGCGGCCTCGGCCAGCACGCACAGATCACGGAGCCCGCCCCCTCCGCCCCCGGCGGCCTCGCTGACCAAGACGTCGGCCCACCCGGCCTCGACGATCGTCTGCCACAGCTTCGGGTCGAACACCGGGCCGGGGCCATCGAGCAGGCTCCGAAAAGAGCTGGCAGACCACACCTTTCGGAGGGCGTCATCGGCCGACGCCCGCAACTGCTCGAGTTCGCCCGCGCTGCGTGCGAGTTCGTTCAGCGACGACGGGCCATCAGGGGTCACGCGGCAGTCCCAGCAGCTTCTCGGCGATCACGTTGCGCTGGACCTCGGACGTGCCCGCACCGAAGGTCGCCGCCCGCATCAGCAGGTAGCTCCGTGCGACGTTCCCGTTGTTCGTCGCCCCCGCCGAGCCGCGCTCCAGGGTGCCACCCGGCCCGGTGAGTTCCAGCCCGAAATTGGCCATCTCCTGATCGACTTCCGACGTCAGCAGCTTGGCCACCGACGCCTCGGGCCCGGGACTGACGCCGCGGACGCCGGCGGCCGTCGCCTGGGCCGAGATCTGACGCAGCGCCTCCACCCGCGCGGCGAAACCGACGATCCGATCGGCCACGTAGCCGTCGCCGCAGCCCTCGTGCCCCAGCGCTCCTTGCTCCTGCGCCATCTTGATCAGAATCGCCAGCCGCCGTTCGATCCGATGGGTGCGGCTCTGTCCGACGCGCTCGTAGCCCAGCGTGGATTTGGCCACCCGCCAACCGCCGTGCAGTGGGCCGAGCACGTTGGCGAGCGGCACCCGCACCGAATCGAAGAACACCTCGTTGAACTCGGCCTGCCCGGTGATCTGGCGGATCGGGCGCACCTCGATCCCGCTGGTGCGTAGGGGTACGAGGATGTAGCTGATTCCTTGGTGCTTGTCCGCCGTGGGATCCGTGCGTGCCAGGATGTAGATCCAGTCGGCGTATTGCGCCTTGGACGTCCAGACCTTCTGCCCGGTGATGACCAGCTCTTCGCCGTGGATCTCGGCCCTGGTCTTCAGGGCGGCGAGATCACTGCCCGCGTCGGGTTCGCTGAATCCCTGACACCACACCTCGTCGCCCGAAAGGATGTTCGGCAGATAGCGTTGGCGTTGCTCGTCGGTACCCCACTGAATGATCGTGGGGCCGAGCTGATTGACGGCGCTGCGGTTGATGGGCTCTGGAGCGTGCGCGGCGGCCATCTCGGCGTTGAAGATGAGCTGTTGCACCGGAGTGGCCGCGCGACCACCGAATTCGGACGGCCATGAGATCGCCGCCAAGTCCGCGTCGTGAAGACGCCTCTGCCACAGGCGCATTCGGCTCAATCGATCCATCTCGTCGCGGCCCTGGACGCGCACGTCCGAGGTCAATGCCGTTGCAAGAAACCCGCGCACCTCGTCGCGGAACTGCCGATCGGCCCCGGTGAGGACGACCCCGTAATCCGGTTCGGTCACGCCCCACCGCGAAGGATCGACGCCATCCGTACCTTCATGTCGCCGTACGTGATCGCGGTAGCGCCCGCCCTGGGCGCGCGGCCGGCGTCCACCTTGGGCGCCGACAGATCCAGGCCGGCAATTCTTTCCCGCAGCGCCGCGACGGTGCAGTGTTCCCTGCCCCGTCGCTCGACGCCGGTGTAGCCGAAGGCGCGGGCCGCATTACGCCAGGTGATCGCCTCGACCTCGTCGGGTGTGCAGCCCTCCAACTGGGCGGCGAGCTGCTCGGGCGCGTCCGGCCAGCTGCTGTCCGAGTGCGGGTAGTCCATCTCCCAGCAGATGGTGTCCACTCCGATGCGCTCCCGCATCTCGATGCCGACCCGGTCGCGGATGAAGCACGACATGAAGTTGCGGCGATACACGTCGCTGGGGCTCAGCCCGTCACCCAAATCGTCTCCCGTCCAGGCCCGCTGTCGCGAGTAGATGTCCTCGAATCGCTCCAGCAGGAACGGAATCCATCCGATGCCGCCCTCCGACAGCGAGAACTTGATGGACGGGAACTTCTTCACAATGGGTGAGAACAACAGGTCGGCAACGAAGCGCTGGGTGTCGATCGGCAGCATCGAGTTGTACGCCAGATAGGTGGTCAGGTCCGACGGCACCGGCAATCCGCCGCCCGTGCCGATGTGGATGTTCACGACCGTGTTCTCTGTGCAGATCGCCTCCCACAGCGGATCCCAGTGCGGATCCTGCCAGGGCGGCTGCCCGTAGCTCCCGATGTGCTGTGGAGCCGTCACCGCGCGACAGCCGCGCCCCGCCAGGCGCCGCACTTCGGCCGCGGCCAGGCTCGCGTCCCACAACGGCAGGATCCCCATCGGGATGAACCGGTCGGGATGCCGCCCGCACCAGTCCTCGATGTGCCAGTCGTTGTAGGCGCGCACCATCGCCTCGGACACGTCGCGGTCCCCGCGGTAGGTGAACAGCGCGCCCGAGATGGTCGGGAACGACGGGAAGCACAGCGACGCAAGGACCCCCGAGGCGTCCATGTCGTTCACCCGTGCGTCGACGTCGTAACACCCCGACCTCATGTCGCTGAATCGCGACGGCTCGAATCCCCATTCGTCGTTGGGCCGGCCCACAACGGCGTTGAGCCCGATGTTCGGCAGCTGCAGACCGTCGTACACCCAGAAACACATGCCGTCGGCGTCCTCGACGATGCGCGGTGCGTCGTCGGCGAAACGGCTTGGCACCCGGCCGTTGAACATGTCGGGTGGTTCCACGGTGTGGTCATCGACGCTGATCAGTACCAGATCGAGAGGATCAATCACTCGAACAATCCTAAACTAATAGACACTTTCTGTCTAAGTGTTCTATCCGGACTCTCTCGCTTGGGCGAAGTCCTGCACCCAGCCCGCCATCAGGCCGTAAACGGCCTCCATGGCATCGCGCGCGGCGGCGTCGTCACCGATGGGCTCGTAGTCGATGTCCCAGACCACGATTGATTCTCCGCCGGCATCCGCGCTCTCGGTCACGGTGTTGACCGCCACGAAGCGGCTGACCGGCATCGGATTGTTGGTGATCTCGTACGACAGCGCACGCTCGTCCGGCTTGATCCAGATCAGGGTCTCGATGACCGGCTTCTCGGTGCTCGCTGCGATGAACCGCCGCATGCCGGGTCCTTCGCCCTCGACCCTGACATCGCTGGGTCCGGGGATCCAGTCGACGTTACCGAAGTCGGCGAGAACGGCCCACACCGCGTCCGGTGACACGGCGAGCCGCTTGGTGACCGTGAATGTTGGCATTCGCCGACCGTATCACCCGATGTGACAATTGATCGACTAGTGTACTTATGTACTGCCAACGCGCGAAGGAGGGCTGATGGCCACCGACTCCGCCGCTGGAGGCGAATTCGAGGTCGATGAGGACTGGGTCCGCTATGAGGTTGTCGAACCGCACATCGCGCAGATCACCATCAACCGGCCCGAACGGCGCAACGCCATCCTGTCTCCGGGCATGCATCGACTCTTCAAGGAGCGGCTGGACCGCGCCGAGGACGATGACCAGGTCAAGGCCGTCGTGTTGCTGGCCGAAGGCAAGGACTTCTGTAGCGGCGACGACGTGCGCCGGCTCCCGGTGGAAGAAGCGGGACTGCGCAAGGGCGAGCGACTGCCGCAGACCGCGCGCCTGGGCAACGCCCGGCGGCTGCACCGGCACCTCACCAATTGGCTGGAGTTCCCGAAGACGGTGATCGCCGGCTGTCAGGGTGCCACGCTGGGCGCCGGGATGAATCTGGCCCTGGCCGCCGACATTCTGGTCGTCTCGGATGACATGTACGTTGCCCGCCCTCAGGCGCGCATTGGGTTCGCCGGGTTCTCCACGGCCATGCCGCTCGCGTTGCTCAAGATGGGACCCAACCGCGGCTACGAGGCGATGATCACCGGCCGCAAGGTGTCCGCGCACGAACTACGCGAGTGGGGCGTAGCCGCGTCGGTGGTGCCCGCCGAGCGGCTCCGCGACGAAGCGTTGCGCTATGCCCGCGCGATCGCTCACCACTCGGCCGACGGCCTGATGGTGGGAAAGCACGCTCTGATCGCGTTTTGGCACGCCGTCGGGATGGCGCAGTTCGGGGACTGGGTCCCGATGGGCCACACGGTGTTCAGCAACCTCGTGTGGCGCGACGACGAGTTCAACTTCATGAAGGAACGCAGTACCCGCGGCGGCCGGGAGGCGATGGCCGAGTTGGAACGCCGCTATGCCGAGTGGGGGTTCGAGTAGGCGATGGCTAAACAGCTATACAGATATTGTTTGTATGTTCTGTATGCTCGTCTTTGACGCGAGGCCACGAGGAGTTGGATGACGATGGGTGTGTTGGACGGACGGACCGCGTTGGTGACGGGGGCCGGGCGGGGAATCGGCGCCGCGGTGGCAGAGGGCTTGGCCGCCGAGGGCGCGACGGTCCTGGTCTCCGATGCGGGCGTCGGCGTCGACGGGACCGGACACGACTCCGGTCCGGCCGAAAGCGTCGCGGCGGCGATAACGAGCCGTGGCGGCAAGGCATTCGCCGACACCACCGACATCACCGACTTCGCCGCGTGCGCGGATCTCATCGGCCGGGCCGCCGAGACGCTCGGCGGCTTGGACGTCGTGGTGAACGCGGCGGGGATCCTTCGCGACGGCATGGTCTTCAAGATGAGCGAGCAGGACTGGGACGCGGTGGTGTCGGTGCACCTCAAAGGGACGTTCAACGTCACGCGCCACGCGGCGGCCTGGTGGCGGGAGAACCGCGGC
>NZ_LZJB01000508.1:0-18559 GCF_001666895.1 Mycobacterium sp. E3298 | reverse complement strand
GTGGACTCCGGCGAGCACGGCCGGCTGCACCGGTTCTACCGCGACCTGATCGCGTTACGGCACCGCGACCCCGACCTCGCCGATCCGTGGCTGGCGCACCTCGCCGTCGACTTCGACGAGGAGCAACGCTGGATCAGCGTGTCCCGCGGCCGGTTGCGCATCGTGTGCAACCTCGGCGCCGAGGCGGCGACGGTGCCCGTCGCCGGCGACGTGGTGCTGGCCTGGGGCGACCCCGCGGTCGACGCCGACAAGACGGTGCTCGAAGGGCATTCGCTCGCCATCCTCGCGGTGGGCGAGCAGCGCTGACGCCTGTGGACAACGGTGCGCGGCCCGGCGCGCGACCGCCGATGATTCGCCCATGGATCAATCCGTGTTCGGCCGGTGGATCGGCTTGCTGAGGAAGAAACAGCCGGTTTCGGCTCCGCTCGTCCCGCCCCACGAGGCGCCGCCACAACGCAGCGTGGAGCTGTTGTGGACCGGCCCCGGCCTCGGGCGCACCGAATAATCTGACCCTCGGCTAGACGCTGGGGCGGCCCGCGCCGTGCACCGCCTCGGCGATCGCGTCCGCCAGCGGGTCGATCTCGTCGGCGCCGAGGTCCGCGATGGTGACGCGGATGCCTGGGGGCGTGCCGATGCGGAACCGCGTGCCCGGCGCCGCGGCCCAGCCCGCGCCCAGCAACCGGGTGATCGCGACGGTCTCGTCGGGCACCGGGATCCACACGTTGAGTCCGGAGCGGCCACGCGCGGCGACGTCGCGCTCGGCCAGCGCGGTCGCCAGCCGCCGGCGGGTGTCGGCGTACCTGCGCTCGGCCGTGGCGACCAGGCGCGCGGCCGCCGGGTCGGACCACAGGCTGACGGCCAGGTCCTGCAGCAGATGGCTGACCCAGCCCGGCCCCAGCCGCAGGCGGCCGTGCACGCGCTCGACGGTGCGCCGATCCCCCGCCAGCACGGCCACGCGCAGGTCCGGGCCGTACGCCTTGGACGCCGACCGCACGAAGGCCCACCGCTCGGTCACGCCCGCCACCGTGTGCAGCGGCGCGCCCGAAATGCCCGCGCAGTGATCGTCTTCGACCACCAGCAGGTCAGCGGCCCGGCGCACCAACAGGTTTCGTAGTTCGTCGCGGCGGCCCGCGGACAACGCCGCCCCCGTCGGATTCTGGGCGCGGGTGGTGACGATCAACCCGCGCACCCCGCGGTCCAGCGCCCGCGCCAGGTCGGCGGGCAATGGCCCTTCGTCGTCGACCCGAACGGGCTCGGCCGAAAGCCCAAGGGCGGCAAGCAGATCGAGCAGGTTGGCCCAGCCCGGGTCCTCGACGGCGACCCGATCACCGGGACGCAGGTGCGCGGTGAGCACGCGCTCGATGCCGTCGAGCGCGCCGCTGGTCACCGCGAGGTGCTCGGCCGGGACACCATCGGCGGACAGCGCCGCCCGGGCGAACTCCACCAAGGCCGCCGACATGGCCGGCTCCCCGTACAACACCGGGCGGCCCCCGACCGGGCCGGGCAGCGACGCCCCCGCCAGGGGCAACAGGGCGGGGTCGGGATTGCCGGTCGACAGGTCGCGCACCCCGGCGGGGACGTCGAGCCCCAGCAGGGATCGTGGCGTGGTCGCCGGGCGCTGCCGCACCCTGGTGCCGCGCCTGCCGGCGGTCTCCACCGCCCCGCGGTGCCGCAACAGGCGGTAGGCCGCGGCCGCGGTGTTGGCGTTGACGCCGAGCTGGGCGGCGAGGTCGCGGACGGGCGGCAGCGCGTCGCCGGGCGCCAGCGAGCCGGCCGAGATGGCCTCCTCGATGCTGGCGGCTATGGAATCGGCACCGGTCCCGGTTATGCTGTTTTGTACTGGCACGCAATCGATTATGTACTAGAACAAAGGTAGGCGCCATGACCGCCGGATACCAGCCCACACCGCGCACGACGCCCACCCGCTACCGGGAGCGCGCGCGCTACGACCGCGAGACCGTCCACCGCATCCTGGACGAGGCGCTGATCTGCCACCTGGGCTACCTCGGCGACGGCCGGCCGGTGGTCCTGCCGACCACCCATGCCCGCCTGGGCGAGACCCTCTACCTGCACGGTTCGACCGGCAGCGGCCCCCTGCTCGCGGCAGGCGCGGCGCCCTCGGGCCTGCCCGTGTGCGTCACCGTCACCCTGGTCGACGGGCTGGTGCTGGCGCGCGCCGCCATGCACCACTCGGTGAACTTCCGCTCGGTCGTCGTGCTCGGCACCGCGCGTGTGGTCGATGACGCGGCGGAGAAACTGCGGGCGCTCGCCGGCCTGCTCGATCGCATCGCGCCCGGGCGCGCCGCCGACTGCCGGGCGCCGAATCCGCGCGAGCTGGCCGCGACGGGGGTGCTCGCCCTCGACCTGGTGGAGGTGTCGGCCAAGGTGCGCGGCGGCGGGCCGGTGGACGATCCGGAGGATTGCGCGCTGCCGCACTGGGCGGGGGTGGTGCCGCTGAGCGTGACGGCCGGTGCGCCGGTGCCGGCCTCGGACCTCGATCCTGCGCTGCCGGTGCCGGCGTACCTCAGCGAGCGAAGGGGCTGAGGCCCACCCGCGCGCGCCGGCTGTCGTCCCACCAGGTTCCGACGAGCATGACGGTGCCGGCCCAGGCCAGGCCCAACATCCAGCCGGAGAGCACGTCGCTGACGTAATGGACTCCCAGGTAGATCCGCGAGAACCCGATCAGGAACGCCGAGCCGATCGCGACCGTCCACACGACCACCCGCCCGGTCCACCGCATGATCAGCCACCGCGTCAGCATCCACGCGGAGATCACCATGATCGCGGCGGTGCCGGTGGCGTGCCCGGACGGAAACGAATACCCGTCCGCGTCGACGAGGGCGAAGGGAAAGGGCGGCCGTGGCCGACCCACCAGGGCCTTGGCGGTGAAGAGGACCAGCGGAACCACACCGCCGCCGACCAGCGCGAGCACCACGGGCCGCCACGACCTGCTCCGATAACCAGCGGCAACGGAGATCGGGAACGCGATCGCCGTCAGGAAAAGGGGTCCGCCCGCCATGGTGATCGCCCGCAACGCGGCGGTCAGCCACAATTCACGGTGGGCTGCGAGCCAACGAGTCACCGGCTGGTCGATTCCGGCGATGCCGTCGCCCTCGAGCACGTCCTCGAGAATCTCGCTGAAGCCGACCGCAAGCGCGACGACCACGGCCAGCCCGAGCAGCAATGCGGCACCGGCGACCTCGCTCTCCGACCACCGACGGGCCAGCGACCACCCTCGGTCGCTGATCCGGTCACGGGCCCGGGTCAGCGTTTTGGACACCTTCACCCAGAGCGTCCGGAACGGGGGTCCGCGTCGGGCGACCCGAACCGCCACCCACGCAAGCAGCACGAGCAGAACCACGATGCCGGCGCCGACCAGGCCGAACCCGCCAGCACCGGGGCCATACTGCTGGTCCATGCAGCGCGGCCCGGGCCCTAGAACAACAGGTAGCGGTAAGCCGGCGAACCCGGCTCGAGGCGTTCGACGTGCAGCTCCGTCGCCCGCATCCGCGCGAGCAGGCCGTCCAGGTCGGCCGACGAGGCCAGCTGGATGCCCACCAGCGCCTCGCCGGTCTCGCGGTTGTTGCGCTTGATGTACTCGAACAGCGTGATGTCGTCGTCGGGGCCCAGCACCTCGTCCAGGAACCGGCGCAGCGCGCCCGGCTCCTGCGGGAAGTCCACCAGGAAGTAGTGCTTGAGGCCGAGGTGGACCAGCGACCGCTCGAGCACCTCGCCGTAGCGTGAGACGTCGTTGTTGCCGCCGGAGATGAGGCACACCACGCTCGAGCCCGGTTCGACGTCCGCCTCCAGCAGTCCCGCGACCGAGAGCGCGCCCGCGGGCTCGGCGATGATGCCCTCGTTCTGATACAGGTCCAACATCGCGGTGCACACCGCGCCCTCGTCGATCGTGGTGATCGACACCATGTCACCGGCGGCCGCCAGCGCGGCGTAGGTCAGCGTGCCCGCGCGGCGCACCGCGGCGCCGTCGACGAACTGGTCGACGTGATCCAGCGTCACCGGCTCGCCGGCGGCCAGCGCGGCCATCATCGCGGCGGCCCCGGCCGGCTCGACGCCCAGCACCGACGTGTTCGTCGTCCGCTCCGCCAGGTAAGTGGTGATGCCGGCGATGCAACCGCCACCGCCGACGGGAACCACGACCAGGTTCGGCTCCTCGTCGAGCTGCTCGAGCAGCTCGACGGCGATGGTGCCCTGACCGGCGATGGTGCGCAGGTCGTCGTACGGGGGCACCAGCGTGGCGCCGGTGCGTTCGACGTCGGCCAACGCGGCCTCGGCGGCCAGGTCGTACGTCGTTCCGCCGACGATCAGTTCGATGAACTCCCCGCCGTGGTAGCGGATCCGGTCGCGCTTCTGCTGCGGCGTCTTGGCGGGCACGTAGACGCGCCCGTGCACCCCCAGCGTCCGGCACGCGTAGGCGAAGCCCTGCGCGTGGTTGCCGGCCGACGAGCACACGACCCCCGCGGCCAGCTCCTCGTCGGACAGCTGCACCAGCAGGTTGTAGGCCCCGCGCAGCTTGTAGGAGCGCACCACCTGCAGGTCTTCCCGCTTGAGGTAGACCTGCGCGCCGGTGATCGCCGACAACCGGTCGCTGTATTGCAGCGGGGTCGGCGTGACCACCGCGGCGATCCGCTTCGCCGCGGTGTCGATGTCAGACCCGCAAACGTACGGCACGTGCGGGTGCTGGCTCAGTTCGGCGGACACTGGTCAATGGTGCCATGCCAGCCGGTCAACACAGGAATTCAGCCGACGGGGGTGAGCACGAACACCGGGATCTGGCGGTCGGTTTTCTTCTGATATTCGGCGTAGTCGGGCCAGGCCTCGACGGCGCGCTCCCACCAAACCGCCTTCTCGTCGCCGAACACCTCACGCGCGTCGTACTCGCGGGTGGTGCCGCCGTCCTGCAGCTCGACCCGGGGGTTCTTGACGACGTTGTGGTACCAGACGGGGTGCTTGGGGGCGCCGCCCAGCGACGCGACGATCGCGTACTCGCCGTCGTGCTCGACCCGCATCAGCGGGGTCTTCCGAAGCTTGCCCGTCTTCGCCCCGACCGTGGTCAGCACGATGATGGGCTTGCCCTTCATGTCGGTGGCCTCGGTCCCGCCGGACTGCTCGTATTTCTCGGCCTGTTCGCGGGACCAATCCCATGGGCTCGGCGCGTATTCCCCAGAAAGTGGCATGCCCCAACTCTAGGCCGGGGAAGCCGGGGGCGCCGGGCCCGTCAGGTAGCGGGCGAGCACCGGGCGTACCCATTCGGTCAGCGCCGCGTCGTCCAGCTCGGCCAGGGCCGGCACCCCGACGACGTAGCGCGCCATCGCGATTCCGAGCACCTGTGAGCCCACCAGCGCGGCCCGCTCGGCGGCGCGGTCGGGGGTGACGCTGGCCAGCGCCGGGGCGACCTGCTCGACGAACACGGCCAGCAGGGTGTCGGCGGCCGTGCGATTGGTGGCGGCCGCGCGCAGCAGCGGCAGGAAGGAGCCGTGCGGGTCCCAAACCTGGACGAACAGGGGAACCAGCACGTCCGCGAGGCGCTCGGGCGCGACGCCGGACAGGTCGGGAAACCTGACCTCGAGCCGCGACACGGCGGCGAACAGATCGGCCTTGCTGCCGAAGTAGTGCATGACCAGCGCGGGGTCCACGCCGGCCTCCGACGCAATCGAGCGGATGGTGGTGCGCTCGAAGCCGTGCGTGGAGAACTGGGCGCGCGCGGCGCGCAGGATGGTTTCGCGGGTGACCTTCCCGTCGCGCGTCTTCGCGGGCATGGTCCCGATTGTATTCAACAACTGTTGACACAGCCAGCACCCCGGGCCTACCGTTGAGTTCAACAACTGTTGAACTCAACTCCGGGGAGGTCCTACTCATGACCGTGTCCGTCATCCAGATCGGGCTCGATCCCGACGTGGTCGACTGCTCGTCGCCGGATTTCGCGCAGTTCGCGGGCCTCTCGAGGGAAGTGTTGCGGACGGCCAACGACGACAACGTCGCGGCGTTGCGTGCCGCCGGCTACGAGGTCGACAACTGTCTGATCGACTTCGGCACGGCCGGCGCCGACAAGGCCCGCCGGTGGCTTCAGGCCAAGCGCTACGACGCGGTGTTGATCGGGGCCGGGATCCGGTTGGTAGCCGACAACACGCTGCTGTTCGAGTCGATCGTCAACGCGGCGCACGCGACCCAACCCGGCTGCCGATTCGTCTTCAACCGCGCAGCGCAGTCCACGCCCGGCGACATCCGCCGCTGGTACCCGCAGCCCGAGGGGGCGGCGCGATGACGACCCACGAAGTCGACGTCCTGGTGGTGGGGGCCGGCCCCACCGGCCTGACCGCCGCGGGCGACCTGGCCCGCGCCGGGCGGTCGGTCACCGTGTTGGACCGCTGGCCCACGGAGAACCCGGCGAGCCGCGCGTTCGCCACCATGGCGCGCACGCTGGAAGTGCTCGACGCGCGCGGCCTGGCCGACGACCTGTTGGCGCGCGGGCACCGCGCACCGGGCGTGCGACTGTTCGCCGGCGCGCAGATCGACCTGACCCACCTCGACTCCCCCTATCCGTTCGTGTTGATCACCCCGCAGACCAACGTCGATGCGGCGCTGCGTCGCTACGCGGTGGCCGAGGGTGCCGAGATCCGGCGCGGCATCGAGGTGGTCGCGCTCCGCCAGGACTCCGACTTCGTGACCGTCACCGCCCGCCCCAAGGACGACGACGATCCGGCCCACCGGCTGACGTGGCGGGCGCGGTACGTGGTCGGCGCCGACGGCGCGCACAGCACCGTGCGGCGGCTGGTGGGCGCCGCATTCCCCGGTAAGACGGTGCTGACGTCGATCGTGCTGGCAGACGTCAGGCTGGCGCACGGGCCCGCCGGTGGCGGCCTCACGGTCGCCGCCCCCGGCGACCTCCTGGCCTTCCTGGCTCCCTACGACCGAGCGGGCGGTTCCTGGTATCGCGCCATGGTCTGGGACCGCGCGCATCAAGTACCCGACGGCGAACCGGTCTCCGACGCCGAGATCGTCGACGTGCTCGCCCGCGGCATGGGCACCGACCACGGCGTCGTCGAGGTGGGCTGGAAGTCCCGGTTCCATTGCGACGAAAGGCAAGTCGAGCGGTACCGGCATGGGCGGGTGTTCTTGGCCGGCGACGCCGCGCACGTGCACTCCCCGATGGGCGGTCAGGGCATGAACACCGGCATTCAGGACGCCGCCAACCTGGCCTGGAAGCTCGACGCGGTGCTCGGCGGCGCCGACGAGGCGCTGCTGGACAGCTACCACACCGAACGCCACCCGATCGGCAAGCGCGTGGTGTTGCAGTCCGGACTGATGGCCCGTGCCGCGACTCTCCATCCGCGCGGCGCCCGATGGTTGCCGAACCTGTTGGCGCCCAGGCTGCTTCGGATTCCGTCGGTTCGGGACAGGGTGGCGGGCAGTTTCGCCGGCACGACGCTGCGCTACGGCCGGCACGGCCTGGTCGGCACCCGCGCCACCCAGATCCCCCTCGTCGAGGGACGGTTGACCGAATTGCAGCGCACCGGCGGCTTCGTGTTGGTGCGCGAACGCAGTGCCCCACCGGTCGAGGCGCCCGGGATGCTGCAGGCCGAGCGGACCGACCGCGGGCCGGCCGTGCTGGTGCGCCCCGACGGGTACATCGGCTGGGCGGGGCCGTCCGCCCAGGCGCCGGCCCGGATCCCTGGGCCGGCCGCGGTACGCGCGGGGTGATGGCCTATCGCCGCGTGTCGACGAACGGGCGGAGGTGGACGCGCGTTTGGTGGTCGGGCGCCCCGGGTTCGCCGTCGGCGTGCTTGCCGCGGGTGTAGTCGCCCTGCCACGGCACCTTTTCGCCCAGTTCGGTGTTGGTCGCCGCCTGCGCCTGACCCAGCTCGTTGCGTGAGCGCAGGAAGAACTCGTGTTTACGGCGCACTTCCTCGTCGGAGTCGATCGGCCTGATTTCCGGCGCGAACTCCTCCAGCTCGGCCCGGCGCTGCGGGACGATCATGCAGATCGGCTCGTCGACCTCGAACCGCACCGGCATCATCTTGCGGGTCATCTGCCAGCTCATGCTGAAACTCGATGTGGCCCAGTCGGTCTCGACGATGCCCTCCAACGGAGACACCGCGTCCTTCGGATAGTTCGCCGGCCCGCGGACCAACAGGTTGTAACCGGGCGGGGTGCGGAACAGCATCGGCAGGTGCCAGGTCAGGATGCCGTGACCGAAGTGGCTGAACGGCAACAGCTGACCCGGGTCGCGCCGGTCGGGCGCGATGATGACCCCCATGCTGTCGTCGCCGCCCATCCAGGTCGCGGTGAATGCGCACGGGTTGCGCAGCTCCCAACCACTCTGGTTCGCGATCAGGATCGGTAGGCACCGGTTAGGCCAACCATTGCGCAGCCGCGACATCCACGGCCGACTGATGGGCGCGGGCGCGATCGGCGGCGCGTTGTCCGCGGTGGTGAACGCGATCAGCGGGCGCGCGGGCCCTCCGGACTTGTCGCTCATCGACTCCCCTCGATTCGCCGGTTGCGCAGACCTTCCCAAACCATTACCCAGTGTGCCCTGCGAGGGCGGCCTCGAGCGTGTGAGCCGGCAGGTCCGACCACGGCCGCGGGTCGTCGGGCTGCGCGGACGGATCGGCGAGCGGGCGATGCCACCAGCCGATGTCCCGCCACGCTCCGTTCTTGAAGCCCACACGATTGAAGAGGCCGACGCGACGGAAGCCCACCGCCTCATGCAGGCCGACACTTGCCGGGTTGGGCAGCACGATGGCGGAGTAGGCGTTGACGTACCCCTGAGCGGCAAGCACATTGAACAAAGCTGCGTACAGTCGGCGGCCGTTGCCCTTCCGTTGCAGTGACGCGTCGAGGTAAACGGATACGTCGACCGACCAGCGGTAGGCGGCCCGCTCGCCGTGCGGACTTGCGTAGGCATAGCCCCTGACGGCGTCGGCATGGGTGATGACCAGCCAGGGCAGGTCGGTCAGCGTGGCCTTGATCCTCGACCGCATCTCTTCGGCCGTCGGCGGCACCGCTTCGAAGGAGATCGCGGAGTCGCGCACATACGGCGCATAAATGTCGGAGATCGCGTCCGCATCCTCCGGCGTTGCCATTCGGATCATGTGAAGAGCTTGCCCGTCACCTTCTCGGCGAACCGGCGGTGGGGCTTCGGCGCCGCGCAGCCAGCCGCCATTTGTTCGCCAACCAACCTAGTTGTTGCTTGGTGGTGGCTGCGGCTGAAAGGGTTGGTACCACCACCAGTCGGCGCGCTCGCCGGTGGGCCCGGACCACGGCGGTACGGCGGGCGGGGCACGGTCGGGCGCACGGGCGAGCGATCCCGCACTCAGCGGTCGGCCCGAGCTGTCGGCGACGACGAGGTCGTCGGCGGGTCCGGTGATCGTGATGACGCCCCGGTGGTGCAACCGGTGGTGATAGGGGCAGACCAGCACCAGATTGGCCAGCTCCGTTGGGCCGCCGTCTTCCCAGTGCCGGATGTGGTGTGCGTGCAGACCGCGCGTGGCGCCACAGCCGGGAACCGCGCAGGTGGGGTGGCGATGCTCGAGTGCGCGGCGAAGCCGCCGGTTGATTTGGCGGGTCGCCCGCCCGGCGCCGATGACCTCACCGTCCCGTTCGAACCAAACCTCGCAGGTGGCGTCGCACGTCACGTATCGGCGTTCGGCGTCGGTGAGCAGCGGACCCATGTGCAGTGCGGCGGCGCGCTGCTCGACATCGACGTGCACCACCACCGTGGTGTGCTGCCCGTGCGGACGGCGGGCCGCCTCGGCATCCCATCCGGCCTCGACCAGCCGCATGAACGCCTCGACGGTGCCAGGCAGGGGCGGCGCGCTGTCTGACGCACCCTCGGCGCGGTCGTGTTTCCATTCGGCGATCAGCGCGTCACGATGAGACGCCAGCGCCGCGTCGAACTTCGCCGCGTCCAGGTGGGGAAGTCTGATCCGCCAGCAAGTGAACTCGTCGCCGGCGGTCTTGGTGATCGAGGGCTGCTCGTGCGGCCGGGCGTCGGGTTCCGGTCGCGGTTCCAGCTTGACCGCGGTGCGCAGCTGGTTGACCGTGGCGACCCGGGCTAACTCCGCGTAGTGCTCGTCGGATCCATCGCCCGCCCGGGCCGCGATGACGCCGACCTGATCCAGCGACAGCCGGCCCTCCCGCATGCTCTGCGCACAGCGTGGGAACTCCTCGACCCGGCGCGCGACGGTGGCGATCGTGTGCGCGGTGGTCGAGGACAACCCCAGCTTCCAGGCCACCAACGCCGGCACCGAGCGCGCGCCGGTCATGCCGCACAGCCCATCACGCTCGATCTCCGCGACGATCTCGACGATGCGGCCGTCGATCGCGTTGCGCTGACCGGCCAGCTCCGCCAGCTCGTCGAACAACACCTCAAGACGGTCAACAGGTTTCACCTCCGCGGGAGGCGAGGCGATCGAAGACATGGCTTCATCATCGCAGGGGGGTACGACAAATCTCGGCGTCAATTGGTGCGGTCGGCCCAACCCGGTGGAAGCTGGTCGGGGGCCACGTCGATCACCGATTCGTCGTCGGCACCGACACGCTCGAAGAGGGTGATGTATGCGAATTCGGGCACGGTGAAGATCGGGTAAGTCGGTCCCTCATCACGGTAGGCGCGCATCTGGTCGAGGTGCTCGTTCTGGAAACACACCGTGCGCTCGCCGTGCTCGCGAATCCACTGGGGGAAGAAGATCACGCCGTGGATTCGCCGCTTGCCGGGCATGACGTTGACGGCCACCGACGTGCCCGTGGGCTCGGTCCAGGAGACCTTGTAGCTGTCGTCGTCGAGCTGCACCAGGTCGACGTCCTGACCCTTGACCCACCGTCCGCCGACATGGCCGGAATGGATTCGATAGTCGATGGTGCGGTCGTTCTTGACATACATCTCGTAGCGCCAGCCGTTGGCGTAGGTGTAAATGAACCGGCATCCCACGATCCCCGACAAGTCCTGCGGCGGAATGGGATTGTCGACGGTGGTCATAATCGGCTCCCGACTCCGTCGGCGCTCAGTAGCATCACGTAGTCGAAGGTACGGGTTAGGGGCGTCGCGGAATGCACTGGATGGGCGCGTGGTGGCGTCAGCCCGACCACTACGACTGGTTCTCCGACTACCTCGGCGCGCGCGGATTGCAGCCATTCATCCGCTACCTGATGGTCGGCATCATGTCCATCCTGATCGCGGCGACGTTGCTGATGCTGAACAGCCCGTCGGGTATGCAGACGCCGGTGCGGGGCGGCCTGGCGGTGGCGTTCATCGCCTGCCTGGCGGGCATGGCGCTGGTGTGGGCGCGACGGTGGCCCTCGCGCGTTGAATCACAAGTGTTTTCGGTGGTGGGCACGATCGGTATCGCCGCCGTGTGCGTGACCGAGGCCGACCCGCGCAGCGGGATGCTGAGTTGCGCGGCATTCGGCGGCCTCGCGGGCTATGTCGCGTTTTGTCACTCCGCCCGCCTGCTGGTCTTCACGCTCGGCACCGCCCTGGGTGCGGCCGCGGCGTGCGCCGTGCGTATCGCTACGTCCGGTGACGCATCGATGGCGGCGGCCAACTTTCTGTTGCTCGGCGCGGGGATCCTGGCGGTGCCGTTCTGCGGGCAGGTACTGGTGCACTGGCTTTCGGTGGATGCTCTGAAATCCTCGACCGATCCGCTCACCGGCTTGCGTAACCGCAGGGGGTTCTACCGATCGGCCGCGAAACTGGTAGCCGCCGACGGGCGCACCTCGTGCCTCAGTGTGCTGATGGCCGATCTCGACAATTTCAAGCGGATCAACGACACGCACGGCCACGCGACCGGGGATCGCATCCTGGTGTCCGTCGCCGACAACCTGCGGCGGATCGGCAACGACAGCACGGTCATCGCGCGGGTGGGCGGGGAGGAATTCCTGGTCGCCGAGATGGCCGGCACTTCCGAAGCCCTCAAGACCGCCGAAGCGATGCGGCTGGCGATCGCCGCGACACCCTGGGGTGTCACGGCCAGCCTGGGTGTCAGCAGCATCCAACTGCGGGCACCAAGCGAAAGCACCGAACGGCAGGTGATCGAGCGCCTGGTCCACGCGGCCGACCTGGCGATGTACGAGGCGAAACGCGCGGGCGGCAACCAGGTTCGCCATGCCGACATGCCGGTCCCGCCCACGCGCTGAAGCGCAATGGCACTCTCCGCAGAAAGCCCGCCTAGCGCGCCCCGGCCAGCCCCGCGATGGTGTTCACGCGCCGGACGGCCGTGGCTATCTCGTCGGCGAACTCGCGGCGCCGCTGGGCGACGTCGACGTCGGAGAACCCGTCCACCAGCTCCCGATGCCGCGCCAGCCGCAGCGCGGTCTTGAACAACTCCATCGACCTCGACTCGGCGCTGGCGATCCTGCGTTGCAGCTCCCACTGCTTGCCCACCTCGAGGCAGTCGGCGAGAAATGCCTTCTCGTCGAACGATTCGTCGTCGAAGGCGGCCAGCCGGTCGGCGACGATGTGGTAGGCGTCCAGGAACGGCCGCAGCACCAGGTGCGCCAGCAGCAGGTCGGCCTTCTCCAGCAGACCACGCACGTCGGCCGCGTTGGCCGCCTTGCTGGTGTCCTCCACCCGCCCGATCAGGCGCACCTCGTCGGCGAGCTCCTTCTCGAATTGCGCGCGCGCCGAGAACAGGAACTCGAACTTCAGCAGCTCGCGCAGCCGCAGCGCCTCGTCGCGCACCGTCGTCGGTTCCACCAAGCCGTCCACCGAACCCTCGGCGTCCTCGATGGCGGCCAGCAGTGCGGTCTCGGCGATCGCGCGGTCGACCACGATGTGGATGGCCGTGTTGCGGTAGAACGCGGCCACCAGGTGCTGCTCGGCCCCGATGCCCCAGACGGGTTCGGTGCCGGCGTCATACACGCTGACGACGCCCGAGGCGACCATTTGATGCAGTGCCCAGCGGATGGTCGAGCGGTTCGTCAGGTCGGCGGCGCCGGCGACGCACCAGTTCCGCGCCCCGATGTAGCTGGCGAGCGGTCGCACGGTGGCCAGCACCTCGCTGATGGACAGCGACCGGTCCGCACCCAGCAGCGCGAGGCTAACCACCGCGGTCGGCGTGACCGGGGTGGCGCGGTTGATCCGGTGCTCGACATCCAGCGCGATGCGTTCGATCTCGGTGCCCGTCCCGGACTCCTCGGCGCGCAGCTCCTCGAGGCGCTTGCGCAGCGGCAGCGGTTCGCCGAAGTCCAGGTAGGCGCGCCCGAGCCGCTCCCCCTGCTGGCGCGCCAGCCGGATCAGGAAGCGAAAGTCCTCGGGCCGCTTCGTGGCGCCGTAGGCCTCGGTGGTCATCGCCTCCACCTCGTGCAGCTGGTCGTACACGATCGAGGTGGGCACCAAATAGACTTCGGGACCGTCGATTTCGTCGACGGCGTCGCTGATGTAGCGCAGGATGCCGTACACGGGGGGCCGCAGCTTGCCGGTTCGCGTGCGGCCGCCTTCGATGGACCAGGTGAGGTTGGCGTGGTTCTGCACCAGCTGCGCGGCGTAGGCGCGCAACACGAAGCGGTACACCGGAATGTCTTTGGTCTGGCGCCGGATGAAAATCGTGCCCGTCCGCTTGGCCCACGCGCCCATCGGAAAGAAATTCAGGTTCGCGCCACCGAAGGTGAGCGCCGGGGAAAGCCGGTTGGCCTGGATCACCTCCGGCAGCAGCAGGCCGTCGAGATAGGAGCGATGCGAAAAGGCAAACGCCAGAGTCGCTTTGCGGTCCAGCTTGCGCAGCTGCGCGATCTGGTCCTCGTCGACCAGGACGTCGTAGGCGCGCATCAGCCAGCGACTGAAGCTGCGCCACGCCCGGACCGCCCGCTCGTCCAGCGACGGCGCCATCTCCCTTAGGTAGCCGGCGGCCTCGGCGCGCACGCTGGCCAGGTTGCGCCCGAGCTCGTCGGCCAGGCCGCCCAGCCGCTCGTCATACCACGGGGCCGCAAGCAGCTGGACGACCTCCGCAGGGTCCGTCGTCAGCGGTGTCGTCGCCTCCTCCACGACGCCGGTGCGCTGCAGCAACTTTCGCACGCCGACCCGACCGAACTCGCGGGCCGTAGTCCCCGGGCCCCCGCTCATGCCGGCTGCACCGTCGCCGCCGACGGCTCGTGCACGTCCGGGTGGAGTTCGGGCGCGTAGAGTTCCTCGATCTGGCTCGCGTACTTCGCCATGATCGGCTTGCGCTTGAGCTTCATGGTCAGCGTGATCTCGTCTCCCCCGGGCTCCCAGAGTGACGGCAGTATTCGGAAGCGCTTGATCTGTTCCACGCGTGACAGCTTCGCGTTGCCCTCGGCCACACCCGCGGCGACGCGGGCGACGACCTCCGGATGGGCCGCCAGCGCCGCGGGCGACGCGTCGCCCAGGCCGTGCTGCGCCGCGTAGGGGCCGACCGATTCGGCGTCGAACACCATGAGCGCGGCGTTGTAGGGCCGTCCGTCACCGATCGTGATCATCACGCCGACCATCGGGCACGCGGCCAGCACGGTGTTCTCAATGTTGGCCGGCGACATGTTCTTTCCGGCGGCGTTGATGATCAACTCCTTCTTGCGGTCGATGATCCTCAGGTAGCCCTCGTCGTCGACCTCGATGATGTCACCGGTGTGCAGCCAGCCGTCGGCGTCGACGGCCTCCGCGGTCTTGGCGGGTTCCTTGCGGTAGCCCTTCATCACCAGCGGGCCACGCACCAGGAACTCGCCGTCGTCGGCGACCTTGCCCTCCAGCCCGGGCAGCAGCTTGCCGACGGTGCCCAACCGCGCGTCGCGAGGGTGGCTGACGCTGGCGACGCAGCTCAGCTCCGACATCCCCCACACCTCGGCGATCGGGATGCCGATGCCGAGGAAGAACGCCAGGGTCTCCCTGGGGATGGGGGCCGCGCCGGACACCGCCCAGCGGAGTTCGCCGAAGCCGAGCCGCTCGCGCAGCTTCGACAGCACCAGCTCGTCGGCCTGGGCCCATTCGGCGGCCAGCTCGTCCGACATCGGCTCGCCGGCCACCAGGGCGGCGGCCCGCTTGCCGGCCACCGACATCGCCCACTGCAGCGCCTGCCGCTTGACCTCGTCGGTCTCGCTGGCGACGGCGAATTCGATTCCGGCCTTGAGCTTTTCCCACACCCGCGGCACGCCGCCCCACACCGTGGGCCGCACGTCGGGCAGCGCGGCGGCGATGGCACGGACGTCCGAGACCACGGTGACCTGGGCGCCGAAGACCTCCAGGCCGTACAGGCCCATCACCCGGTCGGCGATGTGCGCTGTCGGCAGGTACGACGTGACGCGGTCACCGAACTGGGACGGGAGGACGGCATTGAGGGCGTACGCCTCGAAAAGCAGGTTGGCGTGCGTCATCTCGACCCCCTTGGGGTTGCCGGTGGTTCCGGAGGTGTAGATGAGCGTGACGACGTCGTCCGGCCGCACCGCCCGCCAGGTCGCCTCGAAGTCGAAGCCCTCCCGCGCGGCGGCGTAGACGTCGTCGACCGACATGGTGCCCGGTGGCGAGCCGTCGATGCAGACGATGTGCTCGATCGGTGCGCCGCTGGCGCGGATGCGGTCCACGTACTGCTCCTCGCAGATCGCGACCCGGGTTCCCGCGTTCTCGAACAGGTAGGTCAGCTGTTCGGCGGGCAGCGTGTTGTAGACGGAAAACGAAGTGGCGCCCAGGTGTTGGGCGCCGATCTCGAACGGGTAGAACTCGATGCGGTTGGCCATCATCAGCGACACCGTGTCGCCGGGCCCGACGCCCAAGCCGGCCAAGCCGGCGGCCACCTTGCGCACCTGCGCCGCGAGCTCGCGCCACGTCATGGTCTGGGTGTTACCCGGGGTGCGCAGCGCGACGGCGTCCGGATCGATCGACGCGTTGCGCTGGAACGCCTCGCATAGGGTGACGGGACGCTCGGCGGTGGTCATGGGTGTCCTCTCAGCTGTGCCTTCGTGAGCGTACGTCCGCGATCGGAGACGCGGAATGGATCACGCCGGATCCGGGCGCCAGAGCTGCACCGTGCTCGAAATGCCGGCCGGCAACTCCAGCAGTTCGATGGGTGTGCCGTCCGGGTCGTAGATGAAGAACATCCGCACCCCGCCGATGTCGACGGGCGGCTCCGCCCGCACGCCGGGGTGCTCGCGCCGCACCGCGTCGTAGGTGGCATCCAGGTCGTCGACCCGGAACGAGACGTTGGTGTAGCCCAGGTGCGGTCCGCTCGGGCAGTCGGGGACGGCGCCCAACGACAGCAGTTCGACCATCGCGGAGCCGACCAGCCCGCCGACCATGCGGCCCCGTTGCGCGGCCCCGCCGGTCACCGAGTCCAGTCCCGCACCGTCGAGCTCGACGTCGAAGACGACGTCCATGCCCAGCACCGCGGTGTAGAACGCGCGCGACGCCTCGATGTCCGAGACGCCGATGCAGACGTGGGAGAAGTTGCGCACGGCGATGGGCTGGGTCATGGAGCTCCTTTGCTCAGGCGGGCAGCGCGGTGTGAATCCCGCACGTGCACGCGTCGATTGAGGGACACGTGCAGCGCATCCCCCATTCGATCACGGCACGGGCCCGGGCCAGCGCCTCCATCTGGGCATCGATTTCGGCCAGCTTGGATTCGGCCAGCGCCCGGCTGACGGGCCGCCCCGGCGCGTCGTCGGCGAACAGCAGCTGGATCTCCTCCAGTGCGAAGCCGGCCGACTTGCAGAGCCGGATCACCTCGAGCCGGGCCAGCACCGAATCGTCGTAGCGGCGCTGCCCGCCCAGCCGGCCCGGCGGGGGCACCAGCCCGATCTGTTCGTAGTAGCGCAGGGTGGTCGCCGCGACGCCGGCTTGGCGCGCCACCTCACCGATCGTGAGCCGAGCACTCATCGGGCCTCCTCGACGCTTGACTTAGAGCCAACTCTAAGTCGTTGACTGGGGGCATGCACACACATTCACTCGACGGACTGGGCGCGGCGCGCTACGCGCTGCTCCGATCGTTTCGCCCCGACGGCACCCCGGTCGACACCCCGATCTGGTTCGGGCTGGACGGCGGCGCGCTGCTGTTCCGCACCAAGCGCGGGCCGAAGACCAACCGGTTGGCCGCGCGCGGCGACGTCGAACTCACCGCGTGCGACCATCGGGGCCGGGTCCGCCCGGGCGCGACGACGGTCGCGGGCCGCGCCACCATCCTCGCGGGGCCCGACGCCGAGCGGGCGAATCGCCTCCTGCACCGCCGCTACGGCTGGCAGTGGAACATCGTGCCGCTGATCAAGGTCCCGGGCGTCACGAACGTGCACCAAGATTTGTGCGTGCGCGAGAAGCTGCGCCGCGCGCGCGACCGCGGCGTGTGGGCCGACAGCGTCATCGTCCGGGTGGAGGTGCCATGACGCGCGACCCGGTCCGCTCCCCCACCCTGCGCCAATGCTGCGCCGCCGCAACCGGGTTGGTCTGGGGCGCGGTGCGTCCCAAGCGGCCCGACGACCGGTTTCTCCGCGGTGTCACCGACGCGGGCCTGCCCGAGCCCCGGCGCACCGTAACGGTGGTCGCGCTGCCCCAGGTGCCGCGCTCGGTGCCCACCCCGGCAATCGTCGAGGGCACCTTCGCACCCACCCGCGTCGACAACTCGATGACGTCGTTCGTCGTCACCCACCCGGACGCCACCTTCATCGTCGATCCGGCCGTGTGCCGCGACGTCGAGCGCCGCGCGATCGCCCAACTACCCGCGGTGCTTCGCGTCGCGGTCCGTCCGCCCGCCGACACGGTTCCCACGATCACGGCCCTGACCCGGCTGCCCGAGACGCCGGCGTTGGACTTCGCCCTGCCGACTCACGCGCACTGGGACCACGTGTCGGGTCTGCTGGACCTGCCGGATCTGCCGGTTCATCTGCACCGCACCGAACGGGACTGGATCGATTCGGGTCCGGTGGCGCCGGTCGGCGGCGTTCGCGATTCGCTGCGCGGCCGGCCCGCCGTCGACTACGAGCTCGACGGGCCGCCGGTGCTGACCTTCACCCGGAGCCACGACCTGTTCGGGGACGGCTCCGTCCTCCTGGTCGACCTGCCCGGACACACTCCCGGCAGCGTCGGAGTGCTCGCCCACACGGCGCGCGGGTGGGTCTTGATCGCCGGCGACGCGGCCTGGCATTGGTTGCAGATCGAGAAGGTGCGCCAAAAGTCGAGTTACCCGGGTGTTTTGGTGGACGAGGACCGCGAGGAAGCCTTCCGGACGCTGCAGCGACTGCACCTGGCCCGGCACTCGGTGACGATCATCCCCACCCACGACCACGAGGCGGCGCTCGGGTTGTCCGCGTAGCCCCCCGCACAATGGGGCGCGACGGTGTGACCGGCGGCGGTCCACAGATTCCCCACACTCGGATGACCCCCGCGATGTTACGGTGGTCTTCGGGTTATGCACTCTCGCTTCTACTTTGAGGTAGCGATCGTGAGTTATCTCGTCCGGGTAGGCCCAGTCCTGCAACCGGTGAAGGGCGACGCGCAGTTGGCTGACCAAGTCGCCCATAACAGAATTCGCCACGATCGCTACCTCAAAGTAGAAGCGAGAGTGCATAACCCGAAGACCACCGTAACATCGCGGGGGTCATCCGAGTG
>NZ_LZJB01000507.1:0-8580 GCF_001666895.1 Mycobacterium sp. E3298 | reverse complement strand
GACGCATTGGTCAATGACTCGGAGAGCAGGGCGGCCAGCCGGTCGGCGTTGGCGTCCAGCGCGGCGTAGACGGCCGCGTCGGCGGCGCGCAGCGTCGCCAGGCCGGCGGCCACCGCCACCGGGTTACCGGACAGCGTCCCGGCCTGATACACCGGACCCAGCGGCGCCAGCCGCTCCATCACCTCGGTGCGGCCGCCGAACGCCGCCGCGGGCAGCCCGCCGCTCATCACCTTGCCGAAGGTGAACAGGTCGGCGTCGACCGGATCGATTCCGTACCAACCGCTTCGGCTCACCCGGAAGCCGGTCATCACCTCGTCGACGATCAGCAGCGCGCCGTGCTCGGCGGTGATCGCGCGCAGCGCGGCGTTGTAGCCGGCCGCGGGCGGGACGACGCCCATGTTGCCGGGGCTGGCCTCGGTGATCACCGCGGCGATCTGGTCGCCGAGCTCCGCGAAGGCCTGCCGCACCGCGTCAACGTCGTTGTAGGGCAACACGATCGTGTCGGCGGCCGCTGCGCCGGTGACCCCGGGCGAGGACGGCAGCCCCAACGTCGCCACGCCTGATCCCGCGTCGGCGAGCAGCGCGTCGGCGTGGCCGTGGTAGCAGCCGGAGAACTTGACGATCTTGGGCCTGCCGGTGAACCCGCGGGCCAGCCGGATCGCGCTCATCGTCGCCTCGGTGCCGGAGTTGACCAGCCGGATCCGCTCCACGGGCGCCACCCGGCCGATGATCTCGGCGGCCAGCTGGCTCTCCGCCGGGGTGGGGGCGCCGAACGACAGGCCGGACGCGGCGGCCCGGGTGACGGCGTCGACGACGGCGGGGTGCGCGTGCCCCAGGATCATCGGGCCCCACGAGCAGACCAGGTCGACGTAGCGATTGCCGTCGGCGTCGGTGAGCCAGTACCCGTTGGCCTCGGTGATGAAGCGCGGGGTCCCGCCCACCGCGGTGAACGCCCGCACCGGGGAGTTCACCCCGCCGGGGATGACGGCGCAGGCGTCGGCGAACAGCCGGGCCGACGCCGTCGTCATCGCGGCGTGCGCGGTCGCCCGGTCACTGCTTCCCATGACAACCAGTGTCCCAGCCCCTGCGGCCGGTACAACTACAGGGTGTAGCAGGACGGGTCAGGCGTCGCCCTGCGATCCGGCTTGCTGGGCGGCCTGGAAATGATGGCGGGCGGCTTCGCGCTCTTTTTCCGCCGCCCGCCGGTGCGCCTCGACGTCCCCGAGGCGCTCGTCGGCCGCCCGCTCGTGCACCTCGGCGGCGCGCTCGTGGGCGACGGCGGCCTCGTAGTGCCGGTCCCGGTCGCGGCGGTGCGCCTCGTGATCCCGCTCGTGGGCGTGCCTGGCGCGGTCGGTCGCGAGCTCGACGTCTTCGAGCGTGATGGGTTTGCGCGCAGCCAGGGCTTCACCCCTGCGCTTGAGCTCGTCGGCGCGCTGGGCCGCCTCGTTACCCGGCGAATCACCCATGTTCAGACACTAGACCCGTTCGGTGTGAAAAGTTGGGTTGATGCCGGGCGGTTGCCGCGAGTTGGATGGCGGTATGCAGATGCCACAGAGTCTCGCCCGGTTCAACCGTCGCGTCACCAACCCGATGCAGCGGCTGTGGGCCGGCTGGCTGCCGCCTTTCGCGATCGTGGAACACGTCGGCCGCCGCTCGGGCAAGCCGTACCGCACCCCGGTGAATGTCTTCAGCGCGGAGGTCGACGGCAAGCCCGGGATCGCGATCCTGCTGACCTACGGCCCGGACCGGGACTGGCTGAAAAACCTGACAGCCGCGGGCGGCGGGCGGATGCGCCGCAACGGCAAGAGCTTCGGCATCGCGGACCCGCGGGTCGTCAGCAAGGCCGAAGCGGCGACCCACGTCAGCCCCGGAGCGCGGCCGATTTTCGCGCGGCTGCCGTTCGAGGACGCGGTGCTGCTGACCAAGACCGAGTGAGGTGGCTGCCCGCACGCCCGCGTGGCTCCGGCGTCCGGGCAAGCGGCTGATCCAGGTCGGTCAAATCGACACCCGCACGGCGTGCGCTCGACATGGTCAACCGGACGCCAGTTGGCTGAGCACGCGCAGAAAAGCGGATCGGTCGCTGGAGGACAGCTGCCCAAGCCAGCGCTCCTCGGCTTCTCGAATGTCGCGCTGCGCGGCACTTCTGATCGAGCGTCCGGCGTCGGTGATCGCAAGCAGGCGCGCGCGACGGTCGTCGGGATCGGGTGAGCGTTCGATGTAGCCGTGCTCCTGCAGCTCGTCGAGCGTGGGAATGATGCGCGTCT
Organism: Mycobacterium sp. E3298; assembly: GCF_001666895.1. Lineage (NCBI taxonomy): Bacteria > Bacillati > Actinomycetota > Actinomycetes > Mycobacteriales > Mycobacteriaceae > Mycobacterium > Mycobacterium sp. E3298. The sequence continues at coordinate 6,316 of NZ_LZJB01000507.1, read as the reverse complement.
TGTCGGCGCCGACCGCCTCGGCGAGCGCCGCTTGCGTGCGAATCGGCGACCCGTCAAGCGCGCCGAGTATGACGTAACCCCACATCGACAGGCCGTGCGCCGCCAGCACCGGCCGCTCGGCGGCTACGGCTTGGCGGGCCAGCGGCACGAGCATCGCCGCGAGATCTGGACGGTTCGACTTTCGGCCCATGTCGTGATGATAGAGTTTGCCAGATTATAAGCGTCGTCATATCATCTACATTCGCTTATTATTTAACGTGTTCCCCGTACCCGCGCCCGCCGATCGCACCGTTACGCACTCGTCGCGACCGCCATTCGACATAGGAGCTCGCCATGACCACAACCCGATCCGACGCCGTCCGTGGTGACGATGGACGTCCAGCGACCGACGGGGCGGCCGGCCAGCCGCCGATCACACCAGGGGCCGGACTCATCAGCACCGACTGGCTGCCGGGCCCCTGCGACTCAACCCGGTTGCCGGTCGTGGTGAGCTACACCGACTTTCACGCCGAATCGGAGAAGGATTGGCAGCAGGTCGCCGAGCTAGGTGTGAAGCTGGCGGAAAGTTGGCCGATTATGCAAGGCGCCGTCGGGCTGTGGCTGTGGGGCAAACCCGCCGAGTGGCGCGGTGGATCGCTATCGGTCTGGAACAACGGAAGCGATTTACGCCGATTCATCCGTTGGCCCGTGCACGCCGAAATCATGAGGAACTGGCGGGGACGGCTGCGGGTGCAGTCGGCGGATTGGGCCGACGAGCGATTCGTCCCGACACTGACATGGCATCGCGCCGAGGAGCACATGCGGATACCCCGCCGCGTGTGAACGTCAGTCGTCAGCGGCGATCGCGCGGCGAGTACCGATTCGGCTACGGACCCGGGCAACGACGTACAGCCCGACCACGACGGCCCACGACAGCAGGCTGAGCCAGAGCTGGCTGCGCGCCGAGCGGTCGAACGCCATCTGCACCAGCACGGCGGTGATTCCGGCGAGGGTGAGGATGGAAAGTACCGGAAAGAACCACATCTTCACCCGCAGCTTTGCGGCGGGGGTGCGGCGGCGCAGGATGATCTGCGACAGCGCGATCAGCCAGTAGACGAACAGGATGACGGCGCCCGACGAGTTGAGCAGGAAGAGGAACACGGTGTTGGGCGCGACGCGCGCCATGACGACGCAACCGAATCCGACCGCCGAGGAGCACAGGATCGCGATGTGCGGAACCCCCCGCCCGCTGAGCCTGACCAATCGCGCCGGGGCCTCACCGCGGTCGGCGAGCACGAACAGCATGCGCGACGCCGTGTAGAGCCCCGAGTTCAGGCAGGACAGCACCGCCGTGAGCACCACCGCGTTCATCACCTGGTCGGCGCCGCGCAATCCCAGGTGGTGCAGCGCGGCCACATAGGGCGAGGCACCGAGTTCCACTGAGTCCCAGGGCAATATCGCCACCAGCAGAAAGACCGAGCCGACGAAGAAGACGCCGATCCGCGCCACCACCGACCTGGTCGCCTTCTGCACCGCGAGCTCGGGGTCCCGGCTTTCGGCGGCGGCCACGGTGACGATCTCGGCGCCCACCATGGAAAAGATCACCACCACGATCGCGGCGAAGACGGCCCCCACGCCCTTGGGAAAGAATCCGCCGTGCGCGGTGAGGTTGCCCAGGCCGCCGGGATGGCCGGGCACCAGGCCCAGGACGAACGCGGCGCCGATGCCGAGAAAGACCACGATGGTCGCGACTTTGATTCCGGCGAACCAGAATTCGAATTCACCGAAGGACGACACGGAGAACAGGTTGGTCGCGGTCATCAAGATCATCAGGCCCAGCGACAGCAGCCACAGCGGGGCGTGAAACCAGTAGTTGAGGACCTTCCCGCCGGCGACCGCCTCGAAGCCGACCACGATCACCCAGAAGTACCAGTACAGCCAGGCGACCGAAAAGCCCGCCCAGCCGCCCAGCGCCCTGCCCGCGTAATCGGCGAACGATCCGGTCGACGGGTTCGCCGCGGCCATCTCCCCCAGCATGCGCATCACCAGGACGATCAGCAGGCCGCACAGCGCGTATGTCAGGAACGCCGCGGGGCCGGTGTCCTTGATCACCACGCCGGAGCCGACGAACAGGCCGGCGCCGATCACCCCACCGAGGGCGATCATGCTGAGCTGGCGCTGCGACAACCCTTGGCGCAGTTGCGGAGTGCCGGCCATCGCTCCTCGCCCCCGCCCGGTGAACCGCGGTCAGTCCAACCGGGTGGCCACCACGGACCACACCGGGAGGTGCACCCGGTGGTCCTCCAGAAGGGGGTCGATGACGCCCAGCCGGTGCACCAGCGGCCGCATCCGCTGCAGGATCTCGCCCTGCTGCTCGGAGGCGAACTCCTTCATGGCGTCGAACGTCTCCTTCAGGAAGCGGGCCTGATACGTCGTGCCGCCCAGGTAGTCGATGCGCCATCCGTTGGCACCGAACACCCGCTCGAAGTTATCGGCGGGGATGGCCGTCCACTGCAGGCCGTTGACGTTGTGGGGGCTGAACTCGAACATGTACAGCCGGGCTCCGGGTTTGGTGGCGCGGTGCAGCGCCTGGGCGTACCGCGTCTGGACGACCCCGTCGTTGAGGAACACGTGATAAAAGGCGCTGTCCACCACCGTGTCGAAGCGGCCCTCGAACCCCTCCAGCTTGGTGGCGTCGGCCACCTGGAAATCGACCTGGACGCCGGCCCGCTCCGCGTTGCGTTTGGCTTGCTCGATGGCCGAGGGTGAGTCGTCGATGCCGGTCGCCGAATACCCTTGCGCCGCAAAGTGAATGGCATGGTGGCCGGGACCGGTGCCGGGATCGAGCACCTCGCCGCGGATCCCGCCGTAGGCCACCAGCTGCTGCACCGCCGGCTGCGGGCCGCCGATGTCCCACGGGATCCGCCGGCCGGCGTGCTCGGCCTCGTCGTACAGCGGTTCGAAACCGGCGACGTTCGCGTCAGTCATCTCTTCTCGCTTCCTCGCGGCTGCCGACTGCGAACGAGACTACTGCGCGGAGGGCTCAGAGGTGCAGGTCTTGCTCCCGGATCGCCGCCGTGGCGAGCACGCTGATGACGGCCGTCGCCACCAGGTACCCACACGCCAGCCACGGCGCGCCACCGAGGGCCGCGATCAGCGCGGTCATGATCATCGGGGTCACCCCGGAGGCGTAGATGCCCGAGAACTGATAGACGAACGACAAACCGGTGTAACGGGTGCTGGTGGGATACAGCGACGAATACAGCGTGCCCTGCGCCCCGTAGAACAGGGCGTGCACCACACCGAACACGATGATCAGCGCCACCCCGAACCAGACCAGGTTCCTCGTGCCGAACAGCGCGAAGGCGGGAAACGCCGCGATGCCGTAGCAGGCCACCCCGGCCAGATACACCCGGCGGGCGCCGAACCGGTCGGTCAGCGCCCCGGACACGGGCAGCAGCACCGCCATCAGCAGGGCCGCGATGGTCACCACCACCAGCACCGACACCCGATTGAACCCCAGCGCGCCGGTGGCGTAGCTGATGGCGAACACGCCCCAGGTGTTGAACGCCGAGCCCTCCGCCCAGCGAGACAGCAAGCCCAGCACGGTGTTTCGCCGGGACCGGGGTTCGCGCACGATCTCGCGGATCGGCACGGTGGCGGTGGCCTCGAGGTCGCGCAGCTCCCGGAAGGCGGGTGTCTCCTCCACCCGGAGCCGCACCACGACGCCGATCACGACGAGCACCAGGCTGAGCAGAAAACCGATGCGCCAGCCGTAGGCGAGGAATCGGGCCGGTCCCAGGGCGATCTGCAGGAACGCGAATATGCCTGTGCCCAGAGCCAATCCGAGCGCCAGTCCGATTTGCGGAATCGCCCCGAACCGGCCGCGGCGGCCGGCGGGACTGTGCTCCACCGCCAACAGCACCGCGCCCGCCCACTCGCCGCCGAGGGCGAACCCCTGCAGGATCCGCAGCGCCAACAACAGCAGGGGCGCCCACACCCCGATCTGGGCGGCGGTGGGCAACACCCCGATCAGCGCGGTGGCGACGCCCATGATCAGCATGGTCAGCGCCAGGCTGCGCTTGCGACCGATCCGGTCGCCGATGTGGCCGAACACCAGCCCGCCGACCGGCCGCATGACGAACCCGACGGCGAAGGTGGCGAACGCCAGCAGCGTGCCGACCAGCGAGCTCTCGCTGGGGAAGAAGACCTTGTTGAACACCAGGCCCGCCGCGGTCGCGTAGAGGAAGAAGTCGTACCACTCCACGGTCGTGCCCAACAGGCTGGCCGCGACGACGACGCGCAGGCGCCGGCGTTGCTGCGCGCCGGACTCGTCGACCGCGCCGGCGGTCGCGCCGAGGGGCACGCCGGTCGCGGGCGCCGGCAAGGTAGCCGCCATGGCCTTAGTGGGCCGAGGCGACCGCGAACGGCGTCGCCGAGACCGGGTGGGCTTGACGGTTCGGGTGGTGCCACAGGCCCATCCGCTCCAGCAACGGCAGCACGCCCTCGCCGAACCAGTAGGCCTCTTCCAGGTGCGGATACCCGGACAGGATGAAGTGGTTGATGCCGAGCTTGGCGTATTCGGCCAGCCGCTCGGCGACCTCGGCGTGCGACCCGACCAGCGCGGTGCCCGCGCCGCCGCGGACCAGTCCCACCCCCGCCCACAGGTTGGGGCCGACCAGCAGCCGGTTGCTGCTGCCGCCGTGCAGGTCCAGCATGCGGCGCTGACCCTCCGACTCGCTGCGCGCCAGGCTGGCCTGCACCCGCTCGACGTCGGCCGGGTCGACGGCGGCCAGCAACCGGTCGGCCTCGGCCCACGCCTGCTCGGACGTATCGCGGCTGATGACGTGAATCCGCAACCCGTACTGCAGGATTCGGCCGGCATCGACGGCCAGGCCACGCACCCAGTCCAGCTTCTGGCCGACCGCCTTGACCGGTTCGCCCCAGGTGAGATACACGTCGGCATGCTGGGCCGCGACCGGCCCGGCCGACGCCGACGATCCGCCGAAGAACACCGCGGGCACCGGGTCGGGCGGGTTGTTCAGCTGCGCACCCTCGACGTGAATGTGCTCTCCGGCAAAGGTCACCGGCGTCTTCGACGTCCACAGCCGGCGCACCACGTCCAAGAATTCGGCGGTGCGCGCATACCGGGCTTCTTTGCCCAGGAAGTCCCCGTAGGCCCGTTGCTCGTGGGGTTCGCCGCCGGTGACGACGTTGAGCAGCAGCCGGCCACCCGAGTGGCGCTGGAAGGTCCCGGCCATCTGGGCGGCCAGCGTGGGGCTCAGCAACCCGGGCCGGAAGGCCACCAGAAACTTCAGGGTTTCGGTGGCCTCGACCAGCATCGCCGTCGTCAACCACGCGTCCTCGCACCACAATCCGGTGGGGGTGAGCACGGCCTCGAAGCCGTTGTCCTCGGCGGCCGCGCAGATCTGGTGCAGATAGCGCAACGTGGCGGGCCGGTCGCCGGACATCGGCGTGCCGTGTCCGCCCGCCACCAGGTTCCGGGAATCACCGTAGGTCGGCAGAAACCAGTGGAACGCCAGACTCATCCTCAATCCTCTTTCAATCCACGACGGGAAGCACGAAAGCTCCATCCTGCGAAACTTGCGTGCGGGCCGCGAGGGTTGAAAACGTCGAGATTGCATCCCCGGTCGGCGGCGGTCGCCCCGGTCCGAGCGCGCGCTGCTCGTGGTCCATTCGCCCGCCCGCGCCGTCGCCGCGATCGGCCGCTCTTCCGTTGCGGCGCAATGGTTTACGGTCGGAACGGCCCCGCATTGGCACCCCGGCCGGCGCCATGATGATGGCCGTATCACGACGCCGCAACTCGGCCGCCTCGCGCCGCCCGAGGCGGCGAACGGGTGCACCGCAGGTAACCGGTTGGAGACCGATAGGTCACGCCAGATCACACAATGCTTCCATTTCGGCGTGGCTCGGCAGGTAATCACCGGTCAGGGCGGCATTATTGCGATCATGCCTGACCTGACCCGCCGGGCGGTGCTGCGGATGGGAGCCAGCGCCGGCCTGGGAGCCGCCGGCGTGTTCGCCTTGAGTGGCCTGCTCGATCCGGTCAGGCCGCAGGCCGCGACGCTGCCGCAGGCTCCGGCCCCGTTCGAGCCGTCCTTGCCGTGCAGGGCGATCACGGGGCGCAGTGTCCCGGTATGGCCGGGTGGCAGGGCGATCACGTAGTTCGTCTTCACGCCGCCGCGGGCGGCGGAGACGAACGAACCCGTGAGCTTGGTCGGCAGGTTGCTGCTCGCCGCGGACGGCTCGAACGGGGCCGGAGCCTGCGGCAGCGTCGCGGCCTGCGGCCTGACCGGATCGAGCAGGCCACTCAAGG
>NZ_LZJB01000506.1:0-2047 GCF_001666895.1 Mycobacterium sp. E3298 | reverse complement strand
GCGGCGCGCACCAACGGTTCGGCGAACGGATCGCTCAGCAGCCCCCTGTTGGTGGCGACCGCGCGCGCGGCGGCGCCGAATGCCGCGGTCACCGCCACGCCCGCCGCCGTTGCCATGGTCAGACGCCGGACCGGCGCCGCACGGTCAGCCCGACGACCGCCCGCCAGCCGAGCAACAACAGCGCGGTGACCGACGCCGCCACCACCACGAAACTGGCCGCGACGCCCGCGGAACTCAGCTTGCGCAACACCATGCCGACCACCACCGTGCACAGCCACACGACCACCCCCGTGGGCATCAACGCGGTCGGGCGCCGCCAGGCGCGGGACGCCAGCCACCCGACGGCGGTTCCGGTGAGGAACGGCCACGCGGTGGTGGCCACCCCGGCGATGTCGAGTCCTTCGTCGTGGCTACGACGCCCAGCCGCGCAGAAGACCAGCACACAGGCGACGTCCACGACGAGCCACACTGGCCGTCGCATGCAGCGAGACTACCGGCCGGGCCTGCCGAGGGCGGCCTAGTGGCAGGCTGAAGGCCATGAGCACCAAAAAGCCTCCCGCCTTCGACCGGTATGACCCCTTGGGCCTGGACGCCTCCCTGTCCAGCGACGAGCTCGCGGTGCGCGACACCGTCAGAGAGTTCTGCGCCGAACACGTCCTGCCCTACGTCGCGGAGTGGTTCGAGATCGGCGACCTGCCGGTGCGGGAACTCGCCAAGGGATTCGGCCAGCTCGGCCTGCTGGGCATGCACCTGGAGGGCTACGGCTGCGGCGGCGCCTCGTCGGTGCACTACGGCCTGGCCTGTACCGAGCTCGAGGCCGCAGACTCCGGAATTCGGTCGATGGTCTCGGTGCAGGGGTCGTTGGCGATGTTCGCGATCTGGAATTTCGGGTCCGAGCAGCAGAAGCAGGAGTGGTTGCCGGGCATGGCCACCGGCGAACTGCTGGGGTGCTTCGGGCTGACCGAACCCGACGTGGGGTCCGACCCGGCCGCGATGAAAACCCGCGCCCGCCGCGATGGTTCGGATTGGGTGCTGAACGGCCGCAAACTGTGGATCACCAACGGCTCGGTCGCCGATGTCGCGGTGGTGTGGGCGGCCACCGACGACGGCGTCCGCGGTTTCATCGTCCCCACCAAGACGCCCGGCTTCTCGGCGAACACCATCCACCACAAGCTGTCGCTGCGCGCCTCTATCACCAGCGAGCTGGTGCTCGACGACGTGCGGGTGCCCGATTCGGCGATGCTGCCCGAGGCGAAGGGCCTGCGGGGGCCGCTGTCGTGCTTGTCCGAGGCGCGCTACGGCATCATCTGGGGTTCGATGGGCGCGGCGCGGTCGGCATGGCAGGCCGCGCTCGACTACGCCACGCAGCGCACCCAATTCGGGCGCCCGATCGCCGGATTTCAATTGACCCAGGCGAAACTCGTCGACATGGCGGTCGAGCTGCACAAGGGTCAGCTGCTGTCGCTGCACCTGGGCCGCCTCAAGGACGGCGTCGGCCTGCGACCCGAGCAGGTCAGCTTCGGCAAGCTGAACAACACCCGGGAGGCCATCAAGATCTGCCGCACCGCGCGAACCATCCTGGGCGGCAACGGGATATCGCTGGAATACCCGGTGATCCGGCACATGGTCAACCTGGAGTCGGTGCTCACCTACGAGGGCACACCCGAGATGCACCAGCTGGTGCTCGGCCAGGCGTTCACCGGCAGCGACGCCTTCCGCTGACACGGGCCGCGCACACGTGCTGGAATGAGGGGCATGAGACTCACCGCGCTCCGCCGGGCGCTGGCGGCGCTGGCGCTGGGCGCCGTCGCCGGTGTCGCGCCGGCGGGCGCCGATCCCGGTTCCGCGCTGCCCCCGATGACGTCGAGCGGCGGCGGCCCGATCATCGGCGGCGGCAGCAACCCCGGGATCGCGCAGCAGTTGTTCAGCTTCGGCACGCCCAACGTGCAGGAGGTCGACGGCCCGGACGCCGCACAATTCATCACGGCCGCCGCTGCGAGCCCCAATTCCCAACTGGCGGCGCCCTTCTCGCTGATGCGGCGCGCGC
>NZ_LZJB01000505.1:0-1077 GCF_001666895.1 Mycobacterium sp. E3298 | reverse complement strand
GCTGGTGGCCACGCAGCTGGCCAAGGCGCTGACCGACCCGGCGGCCGCCGCCGCGCTCGCCGAACTGGACGCCGTCCTGCTCGGCGGCGGCCCGGCCCCGCAGGGGGTGCTCGACGCCGCCGCGGCGGCCGGCGTCGCCGTGGTGCGCACCTACGGGATGAGCGAAACCGCGGGCGGTTGCGTGTACGACGGCGTGCCACTGGACGGCGTCCTGGTCCAGGTCGCCGCCGGCGGCCGCGTCCTCCTCGGCGGCGCGACCCTGGCCAAGGGTTACCGCAACCCGGTGCAGCCCGACCCGTTCGCCGCGCCCGGCTGGTTCCGCACCGACGACCTCGGCGCCGTCGACGAGGCGGGTGTGCTGACCGTGCTGGGCCGCGCGGACGACGCGATCAGCACGGGCGGGCTCACCGTGCTGCCGCAATTGGTCGAGGCGGCGCTGGGCACCCACCCCGCCGTCGCCGACTGCGCGGTGTTCGGCCTGCCCGACGACCGGCTGGGCCAGCGGGTGGTCGCCGCGATCGTGCTGGCCGAGGGCCACGCGGCTCCGACGCTGGACGAGCTGCGCGCCCACGTGGCAGGCACCCTGGACACCACCGCCGCCCCGCGCGAACTGCACGTCGTCGAGGCGTTGCCGCGGCGCGGCATCGGCAAGGTCGACCGGTCGGGGTTGGTGCGCCGGTTCGCCGGGCCGGCCGATCAATAGGCTGGTCGACCGTGAGGCTGGCACGTCGGGAGTTTGTGGCCGCCGCGGTCGGGGCGGTGCTGGTGGGCGCGGCGAACGGGTCGGGCTGCACCGGGTTGCGGTAACCCTTGGCCAGGGTCGCGCCGCCGAGGAGGACGCGGCCGCCGGCGGCGACCTGGACCAGGACGCCGTCCAGTGGCACGCCGTCGTACACGCAACCGCCCGCGGTTTCGCTCATCCCGTAGGTGCGCACCACGGCGACGCCGGCCGCCGCGGCGGCGTCGAGCACCCCCTGCGGGGCCGGGCCGCCGCCGAGCAGGACGGCGTCCAGTTCGGCGAGCGCGGCGGCGGCCGCCGGGTCGGTCAGCGCCTTGGCCAGCTGCGTGGCCACCAGC